>NZ_JBQEAU010000202.1:0-2505 GCF_052108595.1 Advenella sp. | reverse complement strand
CTGTGAATACCTGAAGCAACAGGGCGTGCAACCGAATTACTGCATCGTAGGCGAACCCACATCCACCGCCACGCTGGGTGATGTCATCAAGAATGGGCGGCGGGGATCGCTGTCTGGCAAGGTCGTGATTAAAGGTTTGCAGGGCCATGTGGCCTATCCCCATCTTGCCCGCAATCCGATTCATTTGTGTGCACCGGCATTGCATGAACTGGCAAGCACCGAATGGGATCAGGGAAATGAGTACTTTCCGCCCACCACCTTCCAGATTTCCAATTTCCATGCAGGTACGGGCGCGACCAACGTTGTCCCTGGCAGCGCCGAATTTCTGTTCAATATCCGATTTTCCACTGCCAGTACCGTTGAGTCGCTCAAGTCGCGTGTGCAGGCCATTTTGAATGCACATCAGCTGGAAAGCAGCATTGAATGGACGCTCGGCGGCGAACCGTTTCTGACGCCACGGGGCGAACTGTCCGAAGCCTTGTCTGCCGCGATCCAGGACGTGACGGGTGTGCAAACAACCCTGTCGACCACTGGCGGGACCTCAGACGGACGATTCATTGCGAAAATCTGTCCGCAAGTGATCGAGTTCGGGCCGATCAATGCCACTATCCATCAGATCAACGAGCATATCGAGGTCGATAGCCTGGAGCCACTGGCCGCCATTTATCGTAAAACGCTTGAAAACCTTTTGCTATAGACTGCAACTACGCAGTTGCATATCAAACATTCAATATCGGATATCTTATGGCTTCAAAAATCCACAATGAGCTCAAAACGGTGCGCGATGTTATTCGCTACGCGGTCTCCCGCTTCAATGACGCACAGCTGGCTTTTGGCCACGGCAGTGATAATGCCTGGGATGAAGCCGTCTATCTGGTCCTCTCGACATTGCACTTGCCGCTGGATACGCTGGATCCATTTCTGGATGCCCGATTGCTGGAAGACGAGAAAAAGAAATGCGTCAGCCTGATCGAGCTGCGTGTGAAAAAACGCGTCCCCCTGGCATACCTGACTGGCGAAGCCTGGCTGCAGGGCCATCGTTTCCTGACAGACAAGCGGGTAATTGTGCCGCGCTCGCCCATTTCAGAACTACTGGCTGAGCATCTTGAGCCATGGGTAGACGATCCTGAGAACGTGCAGAACGTACTAGATCTATGTACCGGCTCGGGCTGCCTGGCCATTCTTGCCGCGCTGGCTTTTCCGAATGCGCAGGTTGATGCCGTCGATCTGTCTGATCATGCCATTCGCCTGGCGCAAAGAAATGTGGACATGTATCAACTGGGCGAACGCGTAAACGTGCTGCAGGGCGATCTGTACGCACCGCTGGAAAAGCAGCGGTACGATGTCATCGTATGCAATCCACCTTACGTGAACAGCACCACCATGGCGCAACTGCCCAGTGAGTACCAGCACGAACCGGCGCTGGCGCTGGCTGGCGGGGACGATGGCATGGACATTATTCGCACGATTCTGGATCAGGCCGCCACTCACCTTGGCGACGACGGCTTTATCATTCTTGAAATCGGCAATGAATATGAAAATTTCATGAACGCTTTCCCGGCCCTCAATCCTGTATTTCTTGAAACCGCCGAGGGTGACGACTCCGTCCTGCTATTGACGCGGAAACAGTTGCAGCCACGCTGACGCTATCCTGCAAACATTCAAGGGCTTGCCGCGCGCCCTACCGAGCAAGTGCAAGCCCTGGTTTGCACGGTCGCAGGCGGCATCGAGACATTGAACGCCACTGCCGGGCGCCAGGCTGGCAAATGCGATGCGCCGGCAGCCATGATCAATGACCATCTGGGTTGAGCCCACACACCCGGGCGCTGGTCTGTGGTTGCAGATTGGTGATTGGTGCCACCTGCCATATTTTGATTGGCGCCGCCCGTCATGTTCTAATTATTCTTTTTCCTCGGATTATTCGCTTTGATTCGTTCTTCAGGCCTTACTTTACGTCGCGGCACCAAGGTGCTGCTGGAAAACGCTGATTTCGTGGTGCATCCCAAGGAGCGGGTTGGCGTCGTTGGCAAAAACGGCTCAGGCAAAACCACGTTGTTTGCCCTGTTGCAGGGCCGGATGGACGCCGATGCCGGCGATCTGTTCATTCCCGATTCTTGGCGGATTGCCACCGTCGAACAGGAAATCCACGCCACCACCCAACCGGCCCGGGAATTTGTCATTGACGGGGACAGGCATCTGCGCGAACTGCAGCAGGCGCGCGCAGCCACTCCCGATACGGACGGCACCCGCATTGCCGAGCTGGAAGCGGCGCTGGTAGAGGCAGACGCCTGGAGCGCACCGTCACGGGCCGAGCAACTGCTCGCCGGCCTGGGCTTTACGCCCGAACAATGGACCCAGGCGGTCAACAGCTTCTCCGGAGGCTGGCAAATGCGCCTGGCGCTGGCCCGCGCACTCATGGCCCCTTCGGAACTGCTGCTGCTGGACGAACCGACCAACCACCTGGACCTGGATGCCATGTTGTGGCTGGAAAAATGGCTGGCCGCC
>NZ_JBQEAU010000201.1:0-2505 GCF_052108595.1 Advenella sp. | reverse complement strand
GCCGGTGCGCAGCGCGGCTACCACTCGCTGGTCGTGCGTGATGATGCCGGTATTAATACCGTGGCCGACCTGAAAGGTAAAACACTGGCTTCACAAAGCCAGGGTAGCACTGCCGACACCGTCTTGCGCGGTGTGGTATTTAAGCAAGCGGGTCTGGCTGACGGCGATGTCAGCGTCATGGGCGTGAGTCCCGCAGTCGCCGTACAGTCGCTGGTGGGCAATCGGGTGAATGCTGCGTTTCTTTTCGAACCGTATGACCGGATTGCGCAACTGGTTGCGCCTGTCAAGCAGATCTATGAAGTTGGCCAAAACTGGCCCTTTCCCTGCATGGTCGTGATTACTTCCGGCAAAGTGCTGGAGGCTCGCAAGGATGATATCTGGAAGGCGCTGGATGCCCAGCAGCAGGCAATCGAACTGCTTGAAAAACAACCGGCCCAGGCGTCCAAACTGATCGCCAGTTACTTTATCGCCGAACCAACCCTGAAGACCCTTAAGCAGGGTGAGCTGGCGCGCGAGACCGTGATCGAAGACGCGATCAAGACCCAGGAATTTACGCCTACGGTGACAGACAAGGATATTGAGCGGATGACTGAGCTGGCTCGTATCATGGAGCGTGACGGTTCCCTGAAAACCAGGGATGGCAAGCCATTTGACGTTAACACTGTGCTGGATCTTGAATGGCAGAAGGCACGTAAACTGTGAGCAACAACACCCGGATCGGCGGCTTCAAAAAGCCGCTGGCGGTGATGCTGGCCATCGCTTTCATTCTTCTGGTCTGGCAATTGGTCGCACTGACGCTGCCAGACTTTCTCATGCCCGGCATTCTGCCAGTGCTCGAGCGCTTGTCCGAAAGCATTCGTAGTGGTGAATTCTATAGCGGCCTGGCAGGTTCTCTGGCGCGTCTTGGCACCGGTTACGGCATTGCGCTGATCTGTGGCATCGCCTTCGGCCTGCTGGCGGCCAGTCTGAATTTCTTTCGCGAGGTGCTGCGCAACGTGATTGTGATTCTGCAGTCGCTGCCCAGCATTGCCTGGGTGCCGCTGTTTCTGATCGTCTGGGGCTTTGGCAACAAACCCATGATTGTCGTGGTGGCGCTGGCTGCATTTTTCCCGGCTGCGCTCAGCGTCATGAACGCCACCGAATCGGTGCACAAAGTGCATATTTCTGCGGCGCGCGTCATGGGGGCCAGTCGCTGGGGCCTGGTAAGGCGGGTCTATTTGCCTGCGGTCATGCCCGAGCTGATTACCGGCGCGCAATTGGCCTTCGGCAATGCATGGCGCGCGCTGATCTCCGTGGAAATGCTGGTCGATTTCGGTAAGGGTCTTGGCCGTTCGCTGAGTTTTGCAGGCGATACCGGCGATATGACAGGTGTGATGGCCAATATTCTGGTTATCGCCATTCTGGCAGCGCTTATCGATCAGCTGATCCTGGAGCGTATCAAGCACCGCCTGCTGCGTTACCAATACGTCTGAGCCACGCAATACCCTATCCTGTGAGTCCCGCTGCCAGGCGGGACGGGAAGATGCATCATGACCCTGCTTTCCATCCGATCTGCCCTGCGTGCAATGCTCCTCCTAGCCTGTGCCGGGGTATGGATGTCTGCTACTGCTACCACCGCTGCTTCTGTTGCTAGCGATGTCGCCGGCCTATTTCCCCAGGCAGTATCCCGAGGCGCCCTGCGCGTGGCGGTGGTCCATGTCACGCCTGCTGCAGCACCGGGCGCCAAGGTCAGGACCGAAGACAGGCTTGATACGCCTGCCGTCAAGGCGCTTGCCAGGACCCTGAATCTGCCAACACAGCTGGTTCAGCTTGCGCCTGACCAGGCAGCAAAGGCATTGGCAGAAGGCGGCATCGATCTGGCACTTTACAGCCTGTCGGCAGATGCAGCCAACTGGCCTGGAGTGACGCTTGTTCCTACCAGCTATCGCACGTACCCCAAGGCGGTCATCCGCAGCGACACGCAAATCCGCTCGCGGGCCGATTTAGCCGGGCGCACCGTTTGCATCGCCCGCACTGCAGAGCACGCGGCGGCTGAAGCGACGCAGGCGGGGGCAACCTTGCTGCCCTTTGCCGTTCCTTCGGATGCGCTGGTCGCGGTACGCGAAGGCAAATGTGATCTGGGACTGATTGACCAGACGGCCTGGCAACCCTTGATGCATTATCCCGAATGGAAAAAATTTTCCGCCACGCTTGAGCTGGCCAATGCGCCCCGTACGCTGACCTGGCTGGTTGCGGCCGAAAACACACGTGAAGCGCAATGGCTGCGAGCCCGAATGCAACAGTGGGACAGGGCAGGGCAATGGGCGGCGTTCAGTAAAAAGTGGGCGACTGATGTGGCCTTTGACGTCTATCTGGATCAGGAAGTACCCGACTGTCATAGCTGAACGCTCACGGTGCGGAGGCTGGATTTGACCCAAGGCGCCGCTGTGATACATGCGCGACAGTACCCACAAGCTTAAAACGGGTCGGATTCAGCACGAAAAGGGTACACTATCGGATTCAGAA
>NZ_JBQEAU010000200.1:0-2716 GCF_052108595.1 Advenella sp. | reverse complement strand
TGATGCCTTCATTTCCAGTGGGCAGGTATGATAGATATGCTTTGGCTTGATTTGGATAAATTGCATATACCTGACTTGTCGCAATCATTTGGATTACGGTCTCGTGAGGCAAAGTCCGCTGGAAATTCGGTGAGTTATCTATGGCTGTTGGGTCAATGTCCTTGAAAGCGAGCGGGACGCCGCTCGATGAAATGTGCGATGCCTTCCTTGAAATCTTCACTTTGCAAACTCATGACCATCTCGGTGTTGGCTTGTGATACCGCTTCTCCCAGAGTCTGAAATGGCGCTTCCCACAGTTGCTGTTTCATGATGCGCACTGACCGTGGCGACACCTCGTTGCCAAGGCGGTGCGCAAGCTGCCGGGCTGCGTCCGGCAGAGAATCGGCGGAAACAACATGATGGACCAGGCCCATTTGCAGCGCTTCCTGGGCATCGATTTTGCGTGAGGTCAGCAGCAAGTCCGTCGCATGAGCATGGCCGACAATGCGCGGGAGTATCCAGGCGATGCCATGTTCGGCAATCAGGCCGCGCTGGGCAAAGGCGGTTGCGAATACCGCCTTGTCCGCAGCGATCCGAAAATCGCTGTAGAGCGCCATGATCAGTCCGAGTCCGGCTGCCGCGCCATTGATGGCGCTGATAATGGGTTTGGGGGCGGCAGGGAAATAGGAATAACGTGTCTGGTAGTCTGCGCGGCGATTCATGTCGTAGGGACGCATCCACTCTTCAGCCCGGATGTCTTCGGGAGGCAGCACTTCCAGTTCGTCCATGTCCATGCCGGCACAAAACGCACGTCCCGCGCCGGTCAGTATGATGGCGCGCACGGTGTCGTCACGCCCAGCAGTTTCGATGGCTGAACGTAATTCTGCCTCCATGACTTTGGTCAACGCGTTCATGCGTCCCGGCCGGTTCAGCGTGATTGTGGCAATTGCGTCGTCGACGGCGTAGTTCAATGTTTCGTATGTCATAGTCAGGATATGTATTCAGAGAGTGATTCGGTGAAGGGGGTGGGAAGCTGGATGGCGACCGGTTCAAGAAACTCTTGTATTCCGTGACTACCGTTTTCGCGTCCGATGCCGGATTTTCCGAAACCTCCGAAAGGCGCAGAGGGATTGAATGGTGCACCATTGATGTCCACCTGGCCTGCGCGAATGCGGCGGGCCACATCCAGTGTGTCGGGCGTGACAGAGCCCCAGACAGTGCCGGCCAACCCGTATTCGGTGCCATTGGCCAGAGCGATGCCATCTTCGATATCGTCATAGCACATGATGCACAGGACCGGGCCGAACACTTCTTCCATTGCGATTGTCATTGCGGGTGTGACGTCCGATAGCACAGTCGCGGGAATGAAAAAACCATGATCAGGAACGGACTGTTCATCTCCCACGGAACGTGCGCCTGCGGCCACGGCGCTATCGATCATAGCCTGCACTTTTTCGCGTTGGTTCGCAGAAACCAAGGGGCCGAGCCGCGTTGCTGCGTCTGCCGGGTCTCCCATGCGATAGCCGCCAATGCGTTCTCGCACAATCTGTTCGACTTCTGGAAGCGCATTGCGTTGCACCAGCAGGCGCGTCATGGATGAACAGGTTTGCCCAGAGTTGAGCATGCAACTGGCCAGAGTGGCTTTGACGGCTGTCGGCAGGTCGGCGCCGGGCAGCACGAGTGCGGCCGATTTGCCGCCCAGTTCCAGGGCCATGCGCTTGATCTGGCTACCAGCGATGGCTGCGATATGACTACCTGCACGCGTGGAACCGGTAAAGGAAACCATGTCGATACTGGGATGGGAGATCAGCATCTCACCGATATCCGGGCCGGTGCCATATACCAGGTTGAAAACGCCAGGCGGTAAGTCGGCCTGTTGGATCGCTTCGGCCAACAGGGCAGCGCTGGTCGGTGCGATTTCTGAGGGTTTCAGAACGACCGTGCAGCCGGCCAGCAGCGCCGGCGCAACCTTGCCGGTGATTTGGTGCAAAGGATAGTTCCAAGGTGTAATGCAGGCCACCACGCCCACCGGGACATGCTGTACCAGGGAATGACCCATGCGCGTTTCCCAAATCATGTCAGCGGCAATATCGGCATAGCTATTCCACGCAGCAGCGGGCGCGTCCACCTGGATACGTGCAGCTAACTTGCGTGGCATCCCCACTTCGCGGGAGATTGCTGTGGTCAGCGCTTCGGCCTTTTCCGCCAGCGCGGCAGCCACCCGACGCACTGCCGCGATGCGTTCGGCCAGGGGCGTGGCGGACCAGCCGATCCATGCTGCGCGTGCAGCTGCAACCGCGCGGTGTACATCGTCATGAGAGGCAGAACGATAACTGGCAAAAATGTCTTCAGTAAAACTATCCGTGACGGGGAGTTCCTGCTCGCCGCTTGCGGTTGTCATGACGCCGTCTATGAATAAGTGAGTCTGTTTGTGCATGGGTAGTTAATCCTTGTGGAGGCGGGCCGATGTGGATGAAGCGCGTCGGGAGATAAACGCGCGCATGACCTGCTGTGGTTCCCCGGTTGCATAGCATTCAAGTTGATAGCGGATGCCTGCGCTGCACGCCTCGTTAAAGTCTGGCTGTGTGCGCTCCCTGAAGCGCTGCTTGGTTAAGCGAATAGCGGTGCGCGGCAATGCAGCCAGCTTGGCTGCCCGTTCCAGGGCACGAGGTAATACCTGATCGGCAGATACCAGGTCGTTGACGAGCCCGAGTGTATGCGCCCGTTCGCCCGTGAT
>NZ_JBQEAU010000199.1:0-2981 GCF_052108595.1 Advenella sp. | reverse complement strand
CTTGCTGCAGAATGACTTATGTTGTGCGTTTGCGCCAGGCTAAGCAGCATTTTTACGTGGCGCAGCCGCAGCCGATGTGTCCAATCCATGATAGGGCCCAGGTATATTGTTTTTTATATGAATGATAATAATATTTCATTTTAAATTATATGCCTGTACATCCATAATGGGTGGAAACCGGGCAATAGAAGGAGACAACCATGACGACAAAAAAAACCCAGAACGCCATTATTGTGGGTGGCGGCATCGGTGGCCTTGCAGCCGCGTTGGCCCTGACCCGCCAAGGTATTCAGGTGCAGTTGCTGGAGCAGGCTTCACAGATTGGTGAAATCGGCGCCGGCATCCAATTGGGGCCCAATGCCTTTTCCGCGCTTGATGCACTGGGTGTGGGCGAAGCGGCCAGGCAATGCGCCGTATTTACCGATCACATCATTATGATGGACGCCGTCGACAATACCGAGGTTTTGCGTGTCCAGACTGGTCAGCAGTTCCGAGAGCGTTTCAACGGCCCCTATGCGGTAATTCACCGGGCTGACATCCACGGCGCCATTCTGAACGGGGTACGCAACGATCCGCTGATCTCGTTTCAAACATCCACGCAAATCAAGACCTTTACCCAGACAGATCAATACGCCCAGGTGACGGACACGGCGGGCAACGTTTTCCGGGCAGATGTCGTTATCGGCTGTGATGGCGTTAAATCCGTGGTGCGTGATCACCTTATTGGTGACGCCACTCGTGTGACCGGCCATGTGGTGTACCGTGCTGTAGTAGACAAAGAAAACATGCCGGACGACTTGCGTATCAATGCGCCGGTACTCTGGGCGGGGCCCCGGTGTCACCTCGTGCACTACCCATTACGTGGCGGCGAGCAATACAATCTGGTCGTCACCTTTCACAGTCGACAACAGGAACAATGGGGTGCGCGCGACGGTAGCCAGCAAGAAGTGCTTTCCTATTTCGAAGGCATACATGAACGCCCCAGGCAGTTACTCGATCTGCCAAACTCCTGGCGCCGCTGGGCTACTGCGGACCGCGAGCCGGTCCAGCACTGGAGCGTTGGTCGCGCAACCCTTTTGGGCGATGCGGCACACCCCATGTCGCAATACATGGCTCAGGGCGCGTGCATGGCACTTGAAGACGCCGTCACACTCGGCTTGTCCATTGAGCAATGCCGCGGGGATTTGCCTGCCGCTTTCACGCTTTATGAGTCGTTGCGCATACCGCGCAGTGCCCGTGTCGTGTGGTCCACGCGCGAGATGGGACGGATCTATCATGCGGCAGGTGTAGAGCGTGCTGTTCGAAACTCGCTTTGGAAAGACACGCCACAATCTCGCTTCTATGACAACCTGCAGTGGTTATACGGATGGAATGCACAAAACTGCATGCAAGGCTATCGGCTTTGACGGCCACCTTCAACAAATAAATATATTCCAGGAGACACACCATGTTTTTTCGCAAACGCCGTACCCTGATGGCAGGTGCGCTTGCTCTCAGTTGCCTGGCCAGCACTGCATGGGCGCAGGCATCCGATTATCCTCAAAAAACCGTGACGTTGTACACCGCCTTCTCCATTGGCAGCGGCCCTGACGTGGTGCTGCGCATCCTGAGCCAGGCGCTTGGCAAGAAGTGGAAGCAGCCGGTGGTGGTCGAAAACCGCCCCGGCGGTGGCGGCTTCATTGCATTGGAGGCGGTAAGTAAACGGGCGCCTGACGGCTATTCCCTGCTACAACTGGATAGCGAGCATATTGCGGCGCTCCCGCATTTATACAAGACCCGTCACTACTTCCCGCTGGAGAAATTTGACCTGGTCGCGCCCTTGTTTTACACACCGTTTATGATCGCAGTCAGTGAAAAATCTCCCTGGAAAAATCTGACCGAGCTGATCGACGCGGCTAAAAAAAACCCCGACAGCGTCACTTATGGGTCCTGGTTTGTCGGCAGTCCTGGCCATCTGGGCGGGCAATGGCTGGGCTCGCTGACAAATACCAAAATGCTGCACATTCCCTACAAGGAAGTAAGCCAGCTGTACACCGCGGTAGCCAATGCAGAAGTGGACTGGGCGTTTGGCACCATCCCGTCCACACGGCCGGTGTACGACAGCGGCAAACTGCGCTACCTGGCCATTGCCGCTCCCGAACGGCACAGTCTGTATCCCGATGTGCCCACCGTGGCACAAGCCGGTGGTCCTGGCGAGCTGGACGTCAATTCGATCGTATCGCTTGTCGCACCCAAAGGTATTCCTGTAGAAATACGTGACAAGATCCATGCTGATATTTCAGACATCCTGCGTGATCCCCAGGTACGCAAGCGTTTTGATTCCTTTGCCTTCGAGCCGTTGAACTGGACCTTGACCCAATTGCGCGAACGCCTTGATCAAAAATCGGCCACGTATAAAGACCTGATAGACAGCGCCAACATCAGTTTGGATTAAAAAACATAGGAACCATTGCCATGAGCGTGATTAATGCCATTCCCTCGCCTGTCCGGTTAACCGCCGTCGCGTCCCCGGGTCAACCGGAGCCGACACCAGAACTGGAACAGCTATACCGCGGTTTTGAGCGCGAGATGCTGGTGCCGCTGTGGACAGAAATTGGTGATCTGATGCCGATGCATCCAAAAAGCAAGGCCAGCGCCCACGTGTGGCGTTGGGACCGGCTGGTGCAATTGGCCGACGAAGCAGGCCGTATTGTACCGGTAGGCCGCGGCGGGGAGCGCCGTGCCATTGCGCTGGCCAACCCCGCGCTTGGCGGGCGCCCCTTTGCCACACCCACCCTTTGGGCCGCCATTCAGTATCTGATGCCTGGCGAAGATGCGCCAGAACATCGCCATACCCAGCACGCCTTTCGGTTCATCGTAGAGGGCGAAGGTGTCTGGACCGTAGTCAATGGCGATTCCGTGCGCATGTCGCGTGGCGATTTTCTGCCCCAAGGCGGCTGGAACTGGCATGCCCACCATAACGCGTCGATCGAGCCAATGGC
>NZ_JBQEAU010000198.1:0-3016 GCF_052108595.1 Advenella sp. | reverse complement strand
ACGCTTGCCGATCACCAGTGACTCGGCAAGCGCCTGTACCGTCATGAAGACAATCATGTTGTTCATGATCTTGACGACCTGTCCGCATCCTGTTTGTCCGCAAAGGACAATATCGCTACCCATGGTTTCCAGATAGGGCTTGATCATCTCGAAGGTATCCGGTTCGGCGCCAACGGTGATCAGCAGCGTACCATCTCTTGCGGCTTGCCGCATGCGGGCAACCGGCGCATCAATCAGTGTGACGCCCTGTTTTTGCAATGCCACAGCCAGCTCACGGGTGCGGGCAACGTCGCTGGTGCTCATATCCACCACAAATTTAATGCGACTGTTGCCCTCCGAGAGCAGCCCGCCATCGCCCAGGCAGACCTCTTGGACCTGACTGATGCTGGGCAGGGAAAGAAACACAATATCGGTATCCTGAGCCAGTTGTTGCAGCGATCCTGAGGCGATAGCGCCCATCTTTTGAAGGCGCCCGACTGGCTCCGGCTGGATATCATAAACGTGGACTTTGCCCTTGCCACTGCGAATCAGATTGGCACACATGAACTCGCCCATGACGCCAACTCCGATAAAACCCAATACGTTGCTGCTCTCTTTCATTTACTGTCTCCTGATCAAATCTATTTTTATGTATCTTAGGAGACTGGGCCATGGCAGCTATGAAAAGTCATCAATGGAGCGTTCTGCTTTTGTGTAAGCTTAATATCCGTTGAATTGAGCGGCCGCCCTGCAGCGGTTTCTTGATTATGTGAAGCAGCATGACCGTGTGTGGATGCCTTCTCATGCTGCGATTGCGCGTCTATTGGATGAAACGCAAGCACAATGTAGATAAAATTTCATTTTATCTACATGTTTTCCCGGCACACAGTAGAAACTGACGCCTTCACCAAAGGCCCCGGATAGTTCGCACAAGGCATCGTGCAGACTATCCGGTGAACTCTTCAGGCATCAGGCTGCGCCATGGGTTCCGCCTTTGCAAAAGCGGGCAGGGCACTGCAGGCTTTTTCAACAGCACAGATCAATGGCCATTGAGTCATATCAACGTTAAAACGGCGGGCGCTTTCTATCTGAGGGATCAAATAGACATCGGCGATGGACGGTGCATCGCCGAAGCAAAATCCCTGGCGATTCCGGTCCTTTGCCAATAACGTCTCTATGGCATCAAAGCCGGCGGTTATCCAATGGCCGCACCAGGCGTCGATGGCCGTGTCGTCGCCGCTGAAATTTTTGCGCAGATACTGCAGAATACGACGGTTGTTGATAGGATGTACATCGCAACCGACAATGGACGCCAGCGCACGGACATGGGCGCGCGCCTCAGGGTCTTTTGGCAACAGCGCCGGCTGGGGGTAACACTCCTCCAGCCATTCGATAATGGCGGTAGACTGAATCAGCGTTCTGCCGTCATCCATGGTGAGGGCGGGGACCAGTCCCTGCGGATTGATGGCCTTGTACGGGTTTTCGGCTTGTTCGTCCACCCGCAGGTCCACCGGTATATAGTCCGGTGCAAGTCCCTTGAGGTTGAGCGCGATGCGCAGGCGGTGAGATGTCCCACTGCGGAAAAAGCTGTAAAGCTGCATGTTCATTCATTCCTTCTTTTCTGTACTGATCCTGCAACGCGTTACGCGGGCTGGCCTACGGTCAATTCAATTTCACCCACGCCGTCAACGCTGCCGGATATCTTGTCGCCGGGTACGACGGCACCCACGCCTTCCGGGGTGCCTGTGTAAATCAGGTCGCCAGGTTGCAAGTGGTAGAACAGGGACAGGTCTGCAATGATTTCACGGATATTCCAGATAAGCTTGTCGATATTGGAACGTTGCTTGACTGTACCGTTTACTGATAGCTCAATGGCGCCTTGCTCAATGATCTTGCCTGGCATTGGCAGGATTGGTGATGCAACGGCTGAATTTTCCACGTCCTTACCCAGATCCCAGGGGCGTCCCTTGTCGCGCGCGAGCAATTGCAGATCCCGGCGAGTCATGTCCAGGCCGCAAGCATAGCCATAGATAACCTCATGTGCCTGGTCAGCAGAAATACGGAACCCCGCTTTGCCAATGGCGACCACCAGTTCCATTTCAAAATGGTAGTTGCTGGTTTCCGATGGATATGGGACGGTAGCGCCTGACAGTGTCAAGGTTTGCGCACTCTTGGTAAAGTAAAAAGGGCGTTCTGTGCGCTTGTCTACGGGTTTGCCCATCTCAGTGGCATGTGCGTGATAGTTGCGACCCACAAAGAACAGACGGTTGATGGGGACGTGCTGTTCAGTGCCAAGTACGGGCAGGGTCTGTACGGGAGGAGGTGTCCAAAGATAGTTGATTGTAGTCATGGTGTTTCCGATCTGAAATAAGGATGCAATCCAGAAGTCTGGAATGGTGAAAGCGAGAGTGAAGAGGGCAGGAGGGCGCCGGGCCCGGCGCGTCAAGGCGTGTCGAACTGTTCGCGATAGGCATGGACTGCTTCAAGAATTGGGGCATCGCTGAAGCGGAAAAGGTCTAGCGATGAATGGTCTGCAGCGCATAGGGCGGTAAAAGGCTGCCACGAGGGTATAACAAACATATCGCCACGCTTTACCTCCCATTGGTGTTCGCCGACGGTGACCCTTCCCTGCCCATCGAATACCTGAACCACCGATGAGCCTACCTCGCGTTTGGTTCGAGTATGTGCGCCGCTGCGTATGCGATGCATCTCACAGCGAATGGTGGGAAGCACGTCACGGCCATTCATCGGATTGGTGTAGCGCACAGCTGCATGGCCTGGGCTTAGCGTCGCGCTGTAGCCTTCTTGTTCCAACGCGAGCTGTTCGCTCAGTGCTTGGTCCGTGTCCTGCCAGCGGTAGGCCAGCAAGGGTGTGGCGGCCTGATCGTCCAGTTGCGATACAGGACGCAAGCCCGGATGGGCCCAAAGGCGTTCGGAGCGCGACCTCTCTGGCTTGATGTATTCCTGAGGATCGAGCTTGTCGCGTCCGACTTCGAAGAACTGCGATTCCGTGTAGGAGGAAAATGGGATATCCAAA
>NZ_JBQEAU010000197.1:0-3175 GCF_052108595.1 Advenella sp. | reverse complement strand
GATAAAAGAAAATTTGAAAGCGTTGGCTGTAAAAAAATAAGTGTGCCGGTTGTGCAAGCCGCCAGACCCAACCCCCCAACCCCCCAACTCCCAGAATACAAATGCAGGCAGGCCGAGCTCGCTCATGCAAGGCGAAGAAGACGTCGTTTTGATCAGGTACCTTTTTCTTCGCCGAATATCGCGTGCTTTGTCAACGTTTCAATGCAATGGCGGTGATGATAAGCCAGCCTGCCACAATACAACGGCACTGGCGCTGTCGGCAGATATAAGTGGCTTGCAGCAACAACCTGAATTCGCAGGCGCGCATGAAGACGGCGTTGCCGATGAATGCGAAGTGGTATTGCGCGCCCGGTCTTTTAAGGCCCGTTTATGCCAATTGTGATATAGCCGAACACCACCACGGTTCATTGTCCAGGAACCAGTCAACGGTCTTGACGATGCCTGCGTCAAACGGCTCGCTTGCGACAAAGCCCAGTTCCTGTTCGATTTTTGTCGGGTCCATAGCGTAGCGCCGGTCATGACCGGGCCGATCCTGCACGTAGCGGATCAGCTGCGCGCTATTGCCTGCGTGTGCCGCCGTTGCCTGTGCAAACCGCTGCCGCAACTGCGGCCGCGTCGCAAAGGCCTGGTCCATGATCAAACACAATTTATGGATGAGCTGCATGTTGGTCAGCTCGCAACGGGCACCGACATTCCAGGTGTCGCCCGCCTTGCCTTGCGCCAGAATCGCCTCGATCGCACGAACGTGGTCCAGTACGTAAAGCCAGTCGCGGATCTGCTGGCCATCGCCAAAAACCGGAATGGCTTTATTGTGCAGGATGTTCGTCAGCGTGAGTGGGATGAGTTTTTCGGGATAATGATAGGGCCCGTAATTGTTCGAGCACCGGCTGATGGTGGTGGCCAGACCGTAAGTCTGGTGGTAGGCCCGCACCAGATGATCCGCCGCGGCTTTGCTGGCCGAGTACGGTGAGTTCGGCGCATAGGAGGTGTCTTCGGTAAACGCAGGCTGGTCGGCCGCCAGGCTGCCGAAAACCTCATCGGTACTGACGTGATGAAAGCGGTATGGCAGGGGGGCTTTTTTTTGCAGCGCTGGCACCTCTATCCATACCTGGCGTGCCGCCTTGAGCAGGCTGTGGGTGCCGGTGATATTGGTCTGGATAAAGGTGTCGGGCCCCTGGATAGACCGATCCACATGGCTTTCTGCCGCAAAATGCACGATAGTATCGACGCGGTGCTGTTGTAGCAATGCGATTACTTTGTCCGTATTGCAGATGTTCCCGTGTACAAATGTGAAATTGACGTGATGTTCAAGCCCGGCAAGGCTGCTGCGATTGCCCGCGTAGGTCAGCGCATCCAGCACTACCAGCGTATCGTCTGGATGCTGTCTGAGCCAGTAGTGAACGAAGTTGGCGCCGATAAATCCGGCACCACCGGTAACAAGCAAAGATGCCATCGCGTTCGGGGTCGTCATGTGAAAGTTGCAATGGCTCATGATAACAGGACCGGTGTAAACCGCGAAGTCTGTTGAGGGCGATGGTGATGACCGATCCGTTATAATCAGCGCTGATGCAATCCGTTGAGGCTTTGCCTGATACGCATGAAAACAGAACGCCTGGTTATTCCCGATGTCCTGCTGATGACTCCCCAAGTGCGCCGCGACGAACGCGGCTATTTTCTGGAGGCCTACCGGCAGCAGGTGCTCGATGAGGCCCTGGGGCGCACGCTGCGCTTTATCCAGGACAACGAATCACAGTCGTCTTATGGCGTGGTGCGGGGCCTGCATTACCAGTTGCCGCCCTATGCCCAGAACAAGCTGGTGCGCGTGGTGGTGGGGCGGGTACTCGATGTCATTGTGGATTTGCGCAAGAGCAGCGCGACCTTCGGACAGTCCTTGCAAATTGAACTGGACGCCGTGCGCAAGCAATCGCTGTTTATCCCGGCCGGGTTTGCACATGGTTTCGCCGTGCTCAGCGAACGGGCCATTTTTGCCTACAAAACCGACGCCGTCTATGCGCCCGATTTCGAGCGCGGGCTGGCCTTTGATGACCCGCAACTGAGCATAGACTGGCAGGTGCCGCGCGAGCATATGATACTGTCCGACAGGGATCGCCGTTTTCCTGTGTTTGCCGGCCTGCAGGACTTATACCCGTGAGCGCAAAGGGTTTTATCATAAAATGACGTCATTCGATACATCAACGAGGTTTAAATGAATCCGATCCGTAAAGCTGTATTTCCCGTCGCAGGCTTGGGCACCCGCTTTTTGCCGGCGACCAAGGCCATGCCTAAAGAGATGTTGCCCGTTGTGGATAAGCCGCTTATCCAATACGCAGTGGAAGAGGCAGTCAAGGCAGGCATTACCGATCTGATTTTTATTACCGGGCGACACAAGCGTGCGATCGAGGATCATTTCGACTCCATGCCCGAGCTGGAATCCGAACTGGAAGAAAAGGGCAAACAGGAGATGCTGGAGCAGGTGCGCCAGGTCATTCCGTCCAATGTCAATTGTATTTACATCCGTCAGCCGGCTCCACTGGGCCTGGGTCACGCTGTGCTGTGCGCCGAGCCGGTGGTGGGCAATGAGCCGTTCGCCGTGTTGCTGGCCGATGACCTGATCGATTCGAACGTGCCGGTTACCCAGCAACTGATTCAGGCCGCACATGCCAATAACGGCAGTGTGCTTGGCATCCAGACCATCGCTCGCGAAGATTCCAATAAATACGGGATTATTGCGGGTAAATCGGTGTCGTCCAATACGATCCAGGTGAGCAAGATCGTCGAAAAGCCTGCGCCGGCCGATGCACCTTCGGACAAGGCCGTGGTGGGTCGTTATATTCTGGAACCAGAAATTTTTGAACACCTGCGCCACATCGGCAAGGGCGCAGGCGGCGAAATCCAGCTTACCGACGGCATTGCTGCCTTGCTCGAAAGCCGTAATGTATTTGGTTTTGCCTACGAAGGCACGCGCTACGATTGCGGTAGCAAAGCAGGCTTTTTTGCCGCCACGGTAGCACTGGGCCAGAAATATCACGGCTTCAAGCTGTAATTTATTCCGAGGCAAGGCATTCAAGGCGGGCGAATGTTCCGCTTCCGTGATTGCCTGTCAACAAATCAGCCCTGGCCGGGTTTGTATCCCGGTCACTTTTAGAATCCGTGATGCGAGGCGGCCATGGGCGTG
>NZ_JBQEAU010000196.1:0-3178 GCF_052108595.1 Advenella sp. | reverse complement strand
ATGATGGCCGCAGGACTGGATGACCAGGCTGCCGCTAGTGCCCGCGCGGTCAAGCGGATTGACGACGTGAGCGTGTTGCGTGCCGGGCAGTTCCCCGAGGATGCAGGGCCCATGGCGCATCCCATCCGCCCGGACAGCTACGAATCCATTGGCAATTTCTACACCGCCACTGTCTATGAAAAAGGTGCCGAAGTCATCCGTATGCAGCACACGCTGCTGGGCGCGCCCGGCTTTCGCGATGGCATGGACGAATATTTTCGCCGCCATGATGGACAGGCCGTCACCTGCGACGATTTCGTCAATGCCATGGAATACGTGTATACAAAATCCCACCCGCAACGCGATCTGTCCGTCTTCAGGCGCTGGTATTCGCAGGCCGGCACGCCACGGGTGCAGGTTGACATGAGCCACGACGCCGCGCAGCACACGGTGACATTGACCCTGTCGCAGCAAACACCGCTGGTGGGCGTTGAAAAAATCCGCAAGGATTTTGTGAAAAAACCTTTTCATATTCCCTTTGCTGTCGGTCTGCTGTCGGCTGACGGACAGCCGCTGGTGCTAAGCGAGGTCAACGACAGCGCGAGCCACGATGCCGCCCCAGACCTGGCTGGCGAACACACACGCCTGCTGGAGCTCACTGAGCAAAGTCAGTCCTGGACCTTCACCGACATCGCCGCCAAACCCGTCCCTTCGCTGTTGCGCGATTTTTCCGCGCCAGTTATTGTTCACTATGAATGGACGGCAGCGGAACTGGCAGTCCTGGCCCAGTCTGACCCCAATCCATTTGCCCGCTGGGAAGCGGGCCAAGCGCTGGCAGCACGCGAGATTCTGGGGCTTGCCGATGCGCTGCAAAAGGGTGCGCAATCGGCCCTGTCCGAGACATTTGTGCAGGTTTGGAAAAACAATCTGCAGGATGCAGGGCTGGACGCCGGCTATCGTGCCCGCCTGCTGACACTGCCTTCGGAAAAATTCCTGGCAGAGCAAATGGATCCGATAGAACCGATATGGCTGGCCAAGGCCCGCCACGCTGTCCGGGAAAACCTGGGCAAAGCGGCCGCGTCCGAATGGACCACCACCCTTCTTGGCAACGACACGCCCGGGCCATACAGCCCGGATCCGATCAGCGCGGGCCGACGCAGCCTGAAAAATCTGGCACTGGCGTACCTGATGGCGGCAGGCGATCAGGCGGCATGCCAGCGAGCGCTGGCCCAATACCAGGCAGCGCAGAACATGACCGATTGTATGGGCGCGCTTGGCGCCATCGTCAACTATCACCACGGGGACAAGCGCCAGGAAGCCATCGTTGATTTCTACGAAAAATGGCAGCATAATCCACTGGTCATCGACAAATGGTTTGCCCTGCAGGCAACCGCCGCCGACACCCGCACGGAAACAATCCGCGGGCTGATGGCGCATCCGGCATTTGCATTGCGCAACCCCAATCGCGCCCGCTCCCTGATCTTCCAGTTCTGCATGAACAATGCACAAGGGTTCCATAACCAGGACGGTTCCGGCTACGCCTTGTGGACCGAAGCCGTGCTGGCGCTCGATGCCATCAATCCTGAAGTCGCATCGCGTCTGGCGCGTGTCATGGATAACTGGGCGCGCTATACTCCTGCACTGCAATCACAAATGAAATCATCGCTTGAGCAGATCCGCGATCACGAGGGTCTGTCCAGCAATGTGAGCGAGATTGTGTCCAAAGCATTGCGTATTTAATTATTTTCCGGAGACCTTATGTCACGAAAAACCCTTACCCAGTATCTGGTTGAGCAGCAGCGCAACAATAATGCCATTGAGGCAGAAGTGCGCTTGCTCGTAGAAGTTGTTTCACGCGCCTGCAAGGCCATTAGCCATGCTGTCAGCAAAGGTGCGCTGGGCGGCGTACTGGGGAGTCTGGAAAGCGAAAATATTCAGGGCGAAGTTCAGAAAAAGCTTGACGTAATGTCAAATGAAATTCTGCTTGAAGCCAACGAATGGGGAGGCCATCTGGCGGGCATGGCGTCCGAAGAGATGGAAACCATCCATCACATTCCCAACCGCTACCCCAAGGGCGAATACCTGTTGTTGTTCGATCCGCTGGACGGCTCGTCCAATATTGATGTCAATGTGTCCATCGGCACGATTTTCTCTGTACTGAAGGCGCCGGCCGATATTTCAGGGCGCGAAGTGACCGAAAAGGATTTTCTGCAACCAGGCAGCCGGCAAGTGGTGGCCGGCTATGCTGTGTACGGTCCGCAAACCATGCTGGTGCTCACGATCGGCAATGGCGTGATGGGCTTTACGCTGGATCGCGAACTGGGCAGCTGGGTATTGACACACGAGAATATGCGTGTTCCGGAAGATACCAAGGAATTTTCCATCAATATGTCCAATATGCGCCATTGGGCGCCGCCCATGCGCCAGTACATCGAAGACTGCCTGGCAGGCACCACCGGACCGCTGGGCAAAGACTACAACATGCGCTGGATCGCCTCGATGGTGGCCGATGTACATCGTATCATGACGCGTGGCGGCATTTTCATGTATCCATGGGATGCGCGCGATCCGAAAAAACCGGGCAAGCTGCGCCTGATGTATGAGGCCAATCCGATGAGCTTTATCATCGAGCAGGCCGGCGGCATGGCCACCGACTCGGTCAACCGTATCATGGATATCCAGCCGACCGAGTTGCACCAGCGCGTAGGCGTGGTGCTAGGGTCCAAAAACGAAGTGGCCCGGGTTAAGGACTACTGCGCCGGATCAAAGTGATTTAACCTGATTGCATCTATTTCCTGCATGATCTGGCTGTCCAGCTTAACTGCGCTGACAGCCAGATTTTCTTTAAGCTGGTCCGTTGTCCTGACCCCGATAATGGTGCTGGCAACCTGCCATTTTGTATTACAGAACGCCAGCGCCAGTTGTACTGGCGTCAACTGATGCCTGCGGGCAAGCGCATTATATACACGCGCTGCATCAAGCGAAGCCGGCCGGCCCCAGCGTTGCTTGCGCACCGACTCATACAAAGTAATCCTGGCGTCAGCAGGCGCCTGTTCTCCGGTGGTGCCGGACTCATCATATTTTCCGGTCAGCAAGCCATAACCCAGTGGTGAATAGGCCAGCAGCGAAACATCAAGGTGATGGCACATCTCGTCCAGTCCGTTTTCGTACGAACGATTCAGCAAGCAGAACGGGTTTT
>NZ_JBQEAU010000195.1:0-3268 GCF_052108595.1 Advenella sp. | reverse complement strand
ACGGATTAAGCGGCTGTTTTGATTGGCGTGGTCGTTTTCCGACCTATGGTTTACTTTGTTGCTCACGAGTTTCTGCGTGGATCTCTTGCCTAGTTTCAGGAGATTGACGTCGGGCACATTGCCAGGCCGCAACAAGTAGCGACAGGCAGCTCGCTTTGCGCCCGACTCATGCGTTGACTGTCAGTCCCGGCAAATCGACGGTAATACTGGGCGAGCCCAGTGCATTGATGCAGTGATGCGCCAGCAATTCGCGCTGATCGGGGT
Organism: Advenella sp.; assembly: GCF_052108595.1. Classification (NCBI taxonomy): domain Bacteria; kingdom Pseudomonadati; phylum Pseudomonadota; class Betaproteobacteria; order Burkholderiales; family Alcaligenaceae; genus Advenella; species Advenella sp. Next base: position 3,004 of record NZ_JBQEAU010000195.1, on the reverse strand, counting down.
GGTTCTGTAAAAATTCGTATCCCATGGCATCGGTGACGCCCAGAATCCGATCAAGCACCAGCACCTTGCCACTGGGGCGCAGCGGTTCGCATTCGAGTTCTTCCCATTTTTCAACCAGCCATTGCTGCGATTGCGCTGCAAGGGCGGCGGTCGGTTCCATATTAAGCTGAACCTGTAGAGTCTGGGTCGTGGTAAAAATAAAGTTGACGTCGCAGCGCATGGGACCTCCGGGCGTGATGGCAAAAGCGCACAAATAGCACTGTAGAAAAAATGACAGGAAAATACTGTCACGATCATGACAATGTCGGGCGATCCGGCACTGGCCACCATTACCATGAATATGTTTACAAACACGTGATGAGGCAACCGTCGATACTTGATGGCGATGCCGATGTCGGATCCGAGTTTATGCAACCCGTGATTATGCGTCGACATAAACCGTGGGAGTGCCAGCGCAGTTGGATACTATTATTGCATCAATCATGCGGGTAGGTCCGCGTAATCGTGCGGCAGGGCCGTGCAACCGTTCGTGACACAGCAACCGTTCGAGCAGATGCACGGTACGATCCGGGCCGGCGTTACGAATCACAGATGGGTGCGTAATGTCCAGATTTCGGGAAACAGAACGACATCGAGCATTTTGCGCAGATAGTTAACCCCAGAGGTGCCGCCGGTGCCGCGCTTGAAGCCGATAATGCGTTCTACGGTAGTCACATGACGAAAGCGCCACAATCGGAAGGTGTCTTCGATATCTGTCAGTTTTTCGCCCAATTGGTACAGATCCCAGTGCCGGTCGGGCTCTCGATATACCAGGAGCCAGGCCTGCATGACGCCGTCACTCGCCGTATAAGGCTGGGTCCAGTCCCGTTCAAGGTGATCCCGGGGGACCGCAATACCGCGACGCGCCAGCAATTGCAATGCCTCGTCATAGAGCGATGGCTGCTCATAGGCCTGTAATACCTGTGCGTAACGATCCGGATGATGCTCATGGGGCCGAAGCATGGCGGCGTTCTTGTTACCCAGTAAAAATTCGATTTGTCGATACTGAAAGCTTTGAAAACCACTGGATGCCGCCAGCCACGGTCGCAGTGCCGTATATTCCGGCGGTGTCATTGTGGCCAGCACATCCCAGGCATGAACCAGCTGCTCCATGATGCGTCCTACCCGTGCCAGCATTTTGAACGCTGGGTTCAACTGGTCATTGCGCAGGCTGCCAATGGCTGCATTCAGTTCGTGCAGCATCAGCTTGATCCATAGTTCGCTAGTCTGGTGCTGGATGATGAAAAGCATTTCATTGTGTTCGGGGGACAGCGGATGCTGCGCGCCCAGCAGTTCATCCAGGTGCAGGTAATCGCCGTAGCTCATATCGCGCGAGAAATCCAGTTTGGCGTTTTCATTGGCCATTGCATCTGCAGAGGAGGGGGGTGTCGATTCTTTCATGCTTGGATTCCTTTGAACAGGCCTGCAAGTCAGCCTGGGTCTGGCGTCGTCAATAGGGGCGTGTGCAACGTTGTGGTACCGGTTCAGAACGTTGAGGCTGCCGGTTCAGTTTACCCAACCGGCAGGATTACACCATCCTGATGCCGGTCTGGCGGGATATAAATACTTGGCCTGGCACAGGGGGATAGGGCTGTATCACCCTCTGCGGCGTGACCGGCATGATCGCAACTGTGATGCAGCCCGATACGCACTTACGGTCAGGTGACTGTCTGTTTTGCCGAAAATATGTCGGATCGCCAGACCTCACTTTGCAATACCGATTTCAATTGCATTACCGCATCCCACACGTCGGTATAACGCAGATAAAGCGGCGTGAATCCGAAACGCAGTACGCCGGGTTCGCGATAGTCGCCAACCACGCCTTGCGCAATCAATGCTTGAATAATGGCGTAGGCACCCTCGGGATGGGTCAGGCTAACTTGGCTGGCCCGTTTTTCAGGGTCGCTTGGTGATACGAGTGACAGCCCGTACCCTGCACATTCTTTGTCGACCAGTTGAATGAACAGGCTGGTTAGTGTCTGCGCCTTTTTGTAGATTGCCGGCATGCCGCCATAGCCCTGCGCCTTCAGAAACACATCCAGGCTGCTCTCGAGCACAGACAGGGCAAGTATGGATGGCGTGCCGCAAAGATAATGGCGGATGCCGGTGGCCGGCTGATAATGCGTCTCGAACGCAAAGGGCGTAGCGTGTCCCATCCAGCCGGTCAGCGGCTGAGTGATTTGATCGACGTGTTGCGGATGGACCCAGACAAAGGCGGGCGAGCCCGGGCCGCCATTGAGAAACTTATATGTGCATCCCACAGCAAAATCAGCCTGGCTGCCGCGCAAGTCGACCGGAATGGAACCGGCAGAGTGGCATAGATCCCATATCACCAGTGCGTCGTGGGCGTGCGCCAGGCGCGTGATCTGCGCCATATCGTATATCGAGCCGCTGCGATAGTTTACGTGTGTGAGCAACAATACCGCCAGATCATCGTTGAAGATCGAATCGATCTCCTCGCCCTCGACCAGTTCCAGCGACATGTCAAATTGCGCGCATAGGCTTTGTGCAATATATAGATCGGTCGGAAAATTGGTTTTTTCGCTGACAATTTTGCGCCGGGCGGGATGGCGCCTGCGCGCCATTTGAATTGCGCTATAGAGCACCTTGTACAGATTCAGGGAGGTGGAATCGCAAACCACAATCTCGTCCGGTCCCGCGCCGATCAGCGGTGCGATTTTGTTGCCCAGTCGCATGGGCAGGTTGACCCAATCGGCCTTGTTCCAGCTGGCAATCAGGTCATCGCCCCATTCCTGCAGCATGACCTGTTTGGCCCTGACCGGTGCGGCCAGAGGCATGATTCCCAATGAGTTGCCATCCAGGTAAATCGTGTCCGGCGGCAGGTGAAATTCGCTGCGTAAAGGGCTGAGCGGATCGATAGCGTCAAGATTTTCGTAGAAAGCGCGGTTGGTCATTGTTGTTCCATGATAGATGGCGATCGCAATTATTGTTACGGTGTCTGCAA
>NZ_JBQEAU010000194.1:0-3331 GCF_052108595.1 Advenella sp. | reverse complement strand
AGCGGGTGATTGATGTCAATCTGGTGGGCACCATGCGTTTGTGCGAGGCCTTGCGTCCCTTGCTTGCAGCATCTACCGGTTGTATTGTGAACATGGCCTCCATGCTCAGCTTTTTTGGCGGCGGGCTGGTGCCCGGTTATAGTGCCAGTAAAGGGGGTATTGCGCAACTGACCAAATCGCTGGCCATCGCCTATGCGGCAGACGGCATTCGCGTGAACGCGGTTGCCCCGGGCTGGATCGCCACACCCCTGACCGAAGCGCTGCAGAACGATGAGAGCCGGGCCCGGCCCATTCTGGACCGCACGCCGCTCAAGCGCTGGGGAACCCCCGAAGATGTGGCCCGCGCAGTGACCTTTCTGTGTTCGGATGCGTCTTCATTCATGACGGGTGTTATCATGCCGGTTGATGGTGGCTATATGGTAACTTGAATCTTCATCATGACAATAACGACTTCCTCGCAGGACAAGGCTGGTCAGCCGGTGGCTGGCACCGCTTCCTTCTCCAAATTCATGCGTGTACTGGATGCCATCGCAGGCAACACCGGACCGGGCGCCACGATCCAGGATCTGAGCGTCTCGGTGGGTTATCCCAAGCCAACCCTATACCGGATCGTGGACGCCCTGCTGGCCGAAGGCCTGATCATCAATAAAGGCGGGCAGCAGTTTGGTCTGGGACCGCGCCTGATCAGCCTGGCCAGCCAGGCACTGGAAAGCTCCGATCTTCGCAAGGTTTGCCGGGAGCAGTTGATGGCGCTGCGCGATCAGACTAGTGAAACCGTTCATCTGGCCGTACCGGTCAATGGTGCGATGACCTACATCGACAAACTCGAAAGCCCGCAGGCGGTGCGCATGAATTCGCGGCTGGGCAGCCAGGTCACCTTCTATTCAAGTTCAGTCGGCAAGGCGTATCTTGCTGCGCTCAGGGATGATACGCACAGGCGCCGGCTTGTCAGCGCGATCACATTTGAAAAATTCACGGACAATACATTGCCTGGCGCCCAAGCGCTGTATCAGGAAATCCGTGATATTGAACAACAGGGGTTTTCAGAAGATCGGGAAGAGAACGAGCGCGATATTTTTTGTTACGGTTGCGCCATCCTGGACCAGCATGCCCGTCCGGTAGCATGTATCAGCATCAGTATTCCCCTGTTTCGCATTGCTGCCGATCGTCGCAAAGCCTACATTGAACCGCTCATGGATGCGTGTAAAGTCCTGTCCCAGAAGCTTCGACTGCTCGATATTGACGCCTGAGCGCGTGCTTGCGCCTGACCCAATCCGGGCCACGCCATGATTCGATCCTTGGTTTGGTTCAGAGGCGATCTTCAGGCAATGGCGGCCCGGCCAGTCGTGGTCACGGTTCGCACCTTGCAGACTATTTCACTTGTATTAAGCAAAAAAACGGTAATCTGAATACGGAAAAAATTCCGCCGGAAAACCGCATCGGTTTGACAATCCGGTTTGAAAAGACAATAATCGCACCTGTACGTACAGGTTGTACGTACAGAGCCATGGCAAAGATAAGAAGCACGATCATAAAGCCATGCACCAGACCATTCATTTTCTTTAATACTCCCCTGTGACCAAAAAAGGCTGGGTCGGATGATGACACAAGAGCGTTCAATATTTCCCATGTTCCAAACCATGCAGAAAATCCCTGGTGGATTGATGCTTATTCCCCTGATTCTGGGCTCGATACTGGGGACATTCGCCCCCGAAGCCCTTGGAATTGGCAGTTTCACCACAGCGCTGTTTAAAAATAGTGCCCTGCCACTGATTGCCTTATTGATTTTCGCTACCGGTACGCAGGTCAATATGCGTACCGGCGGCCCGATCCTGGCAACGGCGGGCACCCTTCTTTTTTGTAAAACGATTATTCCGGCCAGCTTGATTGTGTTGCTGGGCAGCTTCGTTGGTATTGACGGCGTGTGGGGGATTTCCATTCTGGCGCTGCTGGCGGCATTCGACAACAGTAACGGTGGTCTGTGGCTGGCTTTTACCGGCCAGTATGGCGATGCCCGGGACCGGGGCGCCTACGTGGCCAGCGCTGTGAACGACGGGCCGTTTTTCAGTCTGCTGTTTCTGGGCGCCTCGGGTCTGGGCGATATTCCGTTAATCGCGCTTGTCGCTGCGCTGGTGCCTTTCCTGCTGGGCGTGCTGGTTGGTAATCTGGATGTGCAATGGCGCAAGGTTCTGGATCCCGTTCCTAATATCGTGATTCCGTTTTTTGCATTTGCGCTGGGTACCGGCATCAATCTGTCGGCGATCGTCAGTGGCGGCACGACCGGCATTATCCTTGGCTTTCTGATCAGTCCCATTACCGGTTTCCTGGCTTATATGGGGTACAAATTCATCCTGCGGCGTGGTGGTAAAAGCGGTATCGGCTTTGCTGCCGGCACGACCGCTGGCAATGCCATTGCGACACCGGCCATTGTGGCTGCTGCCGATCCGCGCTTTCAGGTTTATGTGGAGACAGCAACTGCACAGGTTGCGGCATGCGTGCTGATCAGCTCGATCATGGCACCCTTGCTGGCTTCTTATTTCCTGAAAAAATCCGGTGAATTAAAGCCGGTAGATGACGATATCTCAGGCGTTGATGCGACTGCCGGGGAACCTGTGAAGCTATGAAGCCACTGATAGCAATCATTGCGGATGATCTGACCGGCGCCGGAGATTCGGCCGTGCAGTTCGTTCGCTGTGGCTGGGAAACACAGTTGTATGTTGGTGGTTCCGAAGAGGCTTTTGCGTTGGGCGATATGCAGGCGCAAGTGGTTTCTGTCAACAGCAACAGCCGTGCCATGGGGCCGCAGGCGGCAGCCCAGGCGGTTGCCCGCGAAATGCAGACCTTTCGCAGGCATGACGTTCGTCATGTATTCAAGAAGGTGGATTCCACCTTGCGTGGCGCATTCGCAGCAGAAATCGAAGCGGCGCGCCAGCAATGGCACGACAATGCGATCGCCGTGGTATGCCCGGCCTATCCTGCCACCGGCAGGACACTGGAAAATGGCGTGTTGCTGGTAAATGGTACCCCAGTAACTGAAACCTCTGCGGGGACCGATCCGGTCACTCCCGTCACGGAAAGTTCCGTGCCGGTGATGTTCGACTGCAATCTGGTCAGCCCGACGCAGGACGATACGCCAGCCACGCTTGCACAGAAAATAGGCAGTTGCGGACCGATCGTGGTTGTGGATGCCCGTACGGATGCTGATCTGAAACGGCTGGCACAGGCCATTGTGAGGCTTGGCGAGCGTGCGTTGCCGGTAGGCGCTGGCGGACTGGCGATGGCGATGGCTGCCGCGTGGGCCAGTGACCCTGTGTCAGGCGAAATCGTGCTG
>NZ_JBQEAU010000193.1:0-3406 GCF_052108595.1 Advenella sp. | reverse complement strand
TGTGACGGCCCATACCGCCGACGGCGCTGCTCCCGACTGGCGGGCCCTGGCGCAAAGCGGGCGTACGCTGGTTTGTTATATGGGTATGAGTCGAAACGAACAACTGCAGCAGGATATGTTGCAGGCCGGTTTTGCCGGCGATCTGCCGGTCGCTGTGGTCGAGCGCGTGACCTGTCGAAATGAACGCAGTTTGTTTACGACGCTGCGTGCCATGTCGGCAGACATTAGCGCCGCTGGATTGGGCAGTCCCGCGTTGCTGATTATCGGTCAAGCGGTGACGCATCGGGTCCAGGCCCGGGCGCATGCTGAATGTGCGGCGCAAGGCATGCCAGATGCGATGACCGTTCAAGCGGCATGCCTGTGAACCAGATGCTTGGATATTACCTATTTCACAATAGGGAGTACCCGTATGCCGCGAGACAGCAACACCCATAAGCCTGGCGCGCGCAGGACGCACTTACTGGCCAATCTGTGGACATTGCCGCGAATAACGCGTGCAACTTACGCTAGCTGTCATTGCTGCCGCAGATATTTGGTACGTATTTTCATGATCAGCTTTGACATTGCGGACACAGATATCACGGGAACCCCCAAGTGATCATTTGAATCAAACCCGGTCTGAACACGCCCGCGACAAGTGCAGAATATCTGCGCTGTGCTGATGGTCAGTACTGACGGTAAAAGGGCCCGACCGAAGCCGGGCCCTGCCTGATAAGGAGGATACGATGAGACGAATCGTATTACAACTTATCCTGATCGGTATATCGCTGGTATTGCTAGCGTATAGCGCACCAGCTTATTGATCAGGGACCGGTGGGGCGGATCCCACCGGTTTCAGGTTTTAATTTACTTAATCATGATTCCTATGTCAATCTCGTATTTTCCGAGGGTACAAATAGACCTTGATTGCGATGCTCATTCTTTCAGGTAAACATACCGACTTGCATTACATATAGTAAAAATAAAGCGATGCAGTTGAAGTCAACAAGACAATGAGGCAAAGCTTCCCGCAGATCGTCAATATGAATGGAACTGTCGGAGATTACGAAGCGATCATTTGAATCAAACCCGGTCTGAACACGCCCCCGATAAATGCAAAATATCTGCGCTGTGCTGATGGTCAGCGCAGACGGTAAAAGGGCCCGACCGAAGCCGGGCCCTGCCTGATAAGGAGGATACGATGAAGCGAATCGTATTACAACTTATCCTGATCGGTATATCGCTGGTGTTGCTAGTGTATAGCGCTAATGTATAGCTCCCCAGCTTATTGATCAGGGACCGGTGGGAACGTACCCCACCGGTTTCAGGTTTTAATTTACAAAATATATCCCTAGCTGTCAATTGTGGACAAAGGTAGTTTTACCGACAGCATCACAACAGGGATAAGTGCACTGCCAGCACATGCTACCAACCCAACCTCGTACTGCCGGATTGGGTAGCACTCTTTTGCCGCTGCTGGGCATCAGGTTTTGTGATACAGCTCGGCGCCTTTTTTCATGAATTCGATCGATTTTTCCTGCATGCCCTGCTGTAATGCCTTATCTGCCGTCAGACCCTGCTTCTGGGCGTATTCACGTACGTCCTGGGTAATTTTCATGCTGCAGAAATGTGGCCCGCACATGGAACAGAAGTGAGCCACTTTCATCGAATCCTTGGGCAGTGTTTCGTCGTGGAACTCCTTGGCGGTATCCGGGTCCAGGCCCAGATTGAACTGGTCGTCCCAGCGGAACTCAAAGCGGGCTTTGGACAGTGCATTGTCACGGATGGCCGAGCCCGGGTGACCCTTGGCCAGATCGGCGGCGTGCGCGGCAATTTTATAGGTGATAATGCCGTCCTTCACGTCTTTCTTGTTGGGCAGCCCAAGGTGTTCTTTCGGGGTGACGTAGCACAACATGGCTGTTCCATACCATCCGATCAGCGCCGCGCCAATGCCGGAGGTAATATGATCGTAGCCGGGGGCAATATCGGTCGTCAACGGGCCCAGAGTATAGAACGGCGCCTCATCGCAATGCTCCAGCTGCAGATCCATATTTTCCTTGATCAAATGCATGGGCACATGGCCCGGGCCTTCGATCATGACCTGGACATCGTGCTTCCACGCCACTTTAGTCAGTTCGCCCAGCGTTTTGAGTTCGGCAAACTGGGCCTCGTCATTGGCATCGTAACCAGAGCCGGGTCGCAGTCCATCGCCCAGTGAGAAACTGACATCGTAGGCTTTCATGATGTCGCAAATGTCTTCAAAGTGGGTATACAGGAAGCTTTCCTCGTGGTGGGCAAGACACCATTTGGCCATAATGGAACCGCCCCGTGACACGATGCCGGTCATGCGATCGGCAGTCATGGGGATGAACGGCAGGCGCACACCCGCATGAATGGTGAAATAGTCCACGCCCTGTTCAGCCTGTTCGATCAGCGTGTCCCGGAAAATTTCCCAGGTCAGTTCCTCTGCCTTGCCATCGACTTTTTCCAGCGCCTGATAAATAGGCACGGTCCCGATGGGAACTGGCGAGTTGCGGATGATCCATTCGCGGGTTTCATGGATATGCTTGCCGGTGGACAAATCCATCACCGTATCGCCACCCCAGCGGATGGCCCAGGTCATTTTTTCCACTTCCTCATTGATGCTTGAGCCAAGCGCCGAGTTGCCGATATTGGCATTGATCTTGACCAGGAAATTGCGGCCAATGGCCATGGGTTCAATTTCCGGGTGATTGATGTTGGCCGGAATGATGGCGCGCCCGCGAGCGATCTCGTCCCGCACGAATTCCGGGGTGATTTTTTTGGGAATGGAAGCGCCAAAAGACTGTCCCGGATGCTGGCGCAGAATGCGTGCAGCCAGCTTTGCGCCTTCAGGTCCGCTTTGGCGCACGCTTTCGATGTACTGCTCAATCCGCATGTTTTCGCGGATGGCCACAAATTCCATTTCTGGCGTAATAATGCCTTTGCGCGCGTAGTGCATTTGGCTCACATTGCGACCTGCCAATGCACGTCGGGGCGGGCGCTGCAGTTCGAAGCGCATGGCAGTGAGGGCCGGATCTGTCAGGCGTTCCTGCCCATAGACACTGCTGGGACCGGATAGTACTTCGGTATCCTGCCGTTCATCGATCCAGGCGCGGCGAACTTCGGGCAGGCCCTTGCGGATATCAATATGTACCTTGGGGTCCGTATACGGGCCGCTGGCATCGTACACGGTCAGCGGCGGATTGGATTCCCCGCCAAAAAGGGTAGGCGTATCATCCTGACTGATTTCACGAAATGGCACGCGAATGTCCGGGCGAGAACCCTGTTCATAAATTTTGCGTGACTGGGGAAGCGCCTGGATGGCGGCGGAATCAACCTGAGCCGTCGCGGCCAGGAATTTTGGGTTTGCACTCATGTTTGCTCCAAAACAATTGAAATTGGAGCC
>NZ_JBQEAU010000192.1:0-3510 GCF_052108595.1 Advenella sp. | reverse complement strand
GAGGGCAGCGAATCGCGGCCCAGCGGCTTGCGTGTGCCGCTGCGTGCGTCCAGCCAGCGCAGCACATGATACAGACCGAAACGATAGGGGTCCGCTTCAAGCTTCTGCCAGAAGTCCGGCGGCAGCGTATTGGTCGGGGTCACAGGATCCGAAGGTGTATCCATGCGGTTGTGGTACCTGTCAAAAGGTGTATAAGATATCTTGGTGAAATGACATGGCGGTTGCAGCCAGTGTACCTGAAAGCTTAATATTGTGTAAGGTGACAAATTGCAATCCAGATAATATCAGATACGGAAAACAAAGCCATATCTGCAGCGCCGGTACTGCAGCGCCGGTATAGGTACGCCGTCCGCCCCCGCGTACGCCGGCATGATGAGCACGCCGAACGATTGCGCCACGTCCATGGCTGCACGCTGTTGCCGCTGCTGTAATACGAACGTATTAATACAACTGTTTTATCGCAATCGTTCTATTGCACTTGTTCTATTGTCGTTGGTTGTTCCCTGTCGCTGGATTTGGGCCGCGCCATTGCAACAGACCAGGTGTCTGATTAAACCGACGGCAACGCTGTGGGCGGCATGCCGGCAAGTGCGCAAAAGCGCCATGTTCCAGTGCATTGAGGGATAAATGGCACAAAACATTTACGATGACCCTGATTTTTTCGCCGGCTATATTCAATTGCCCCGGCAGGTCCTTGGCCTGAAGGGGGCGCCGGAATGGCCTGCGATCCGGACCCTGCTGCCCGATCCGGCCGGAAAACGGATCGTCGATCTCGGTTGCGGCTTCGGCTGGACCGCACGTTGGTTTCGCCAGCAGGGTGCGCGCTCGGTGCTGGGGCTGGACCTGTCACGGAACATGATTCAGCGCGCCAGGGCAGACACTGCAGATGCAGCAATCGAATATCGGATCGCCGATCTGGACACCCTGGTGCTTGCTCCGGCCAGTTTCGATGTTGCCTACAGTGCATTGACTTTTCACTATGTGCAGGATTTTGATCGCCTTGTGCACGAGATCCATAAGTGCCTGCAGCCAGGCGGGCACCTGGTCTTCTCGATTGAGCATCCGATCTACATGGCCGCTACCGACCCCCACTGGATCAGTGATGAGCAGGGCCGCAAAACCTGGCCGGTCAGCGGATACGCCCGGGAAGGGGAGCGCCGAACGGACTGGTTTGCTACCGGCGTACTGAAATATCACAGGACAATCGGCACGACATTGAACGCCCTTATTGCTGCGGGCTTTCGCATTCAGGCGGTTCAGGAGTTTGCGCCCACCGCCCAACAGATTCAGCAGTTGCCACAACTGGCAGAGGAGCTGGAGCGCCCCATGATGCTGATTGTGTCTGCGTCAGTGTAACGGCTGATGGCGGGCTATACCAATTCTTGCTGCGGCAGGCTCCATGTGATGGCCGGATCGGCGCGCTTACATTTGGCAAAACTTTAGAGTTCGAAAACCTTTGCGGATACACGTAACATACAGGACATCATTTTCACAGGCAGGTCATATCTTTCGGCTACGCTTTTCTATTCACAAATGACAGCAAGCAAAACAAACAACTATGTCTGAAATTAATCGCAGCGATCTCTTTGGAAAACTCGACACCCTGCTGTACCGCGCCCTGGAAGGGGCCACGGCATTTTGTAAACTCCGCGGGAACCCGCATGTGGAACTGGTGCACTGGCTTCATCAGATCATGCACGAGCATGACAGCGATCTGCAGAAAATCATCCGTTATTTCGAACTTAATCCCGATCAGCTGGAGCGCGGCATTGTCGCCACCCTGGACGAGTTGCCGCGGGGCGCCTCGTCGGTTTCCGATCTGTCAGAGCATCTGGATAACGCAACCGAACGCGCCTGGGTATACGGTTCGCTCAAGTATGGCGAAGCGCGTATCCGCAGTGCGCATCTGGTTCTGGGCATTCTCAAGACTCATTCGCTGCGCAATGTGCTTTACGGTATTTCATCTGAATTCAAGAAAATTACACCGGATGTGCTGGCCGATAATCTGCCTGCCATTGTCAGGGACTCTGTTGAACAGCAGGACAGCGCGGCTTTGTCAGAGAGTGGCGCAACAGCGCCTGCTGCCGGGGCTAGCGGCAAGTCTGCGTTGGCACAGTATGCGGTAGACATGACCGCCCGGGCGCGCAACAATGAAATTGATCCGGTATCCGGTCGCGATGAAGAAATTCGGCAGATTGTCGATATCCTGATGCGCCGTCGCCAGAACAATCCGTTGCTCACCGGCGAGGCCGGCGTCGGCAAAACAGCCGTAGTTGAAGGATTGGCGCTGCGGCTGGCCAGCGGCGATGTTCCGCCGTCGCTGCGCGAGGTGTCGCTGTATCTGCTGGATATCGGGCTGTTGTCTGCCGGCGCGAGCATGAAAGGAGAATTTGAATCGCGACTGCGCCAGGTTATTGACGAGGTGCAGGCCAGTGAAAAGCCGATTGTGCTGTTTATAGATGAAATCCATACCTTGATTGGCGCAGGTGGGGCGGCCGGTACCGGGGACGCGGCCAACCTGCTCAAGCCCGCGCTGGCGCGCGGTCAGTTGCGCACGATCGGCGCCACGACCTGGGCGGAATATAAGAAGTACATCGAAAAAGACCCTGCCCTTACGCGCCGCTTTCAGGTGGTGCAGGTGCACGAACCGGCCGAAGCCCGCGCGCTAATTATGTTGCGCGGCCTGGCTGGCAGGCTGGAGTCGCATCATCAGGTACTGCTTCTGGACGAAGCGATTGATGCAGCCGTGCGACTGTCTCACCGTTATATCCCGGCACGCCAGCTTCCGGACAAGGCTGTTGCGCTACTTGATACGGCCTGCGCCCGCGTAGCGGTCAGCCAGCACGCCCAGCCGCCGGCGGTAGAGGATTGCCGGCGGCGCATAGAACATCTGCAGATCGAGCGCGATATTGCGCAGCGGGAATTGCAGGTGGGCGTTGGCAGCGAGGCACGCATCGCCAACATTGACAGCGACCTGGTGGCGGCACGTGACAAGCTGGGCCAGTTGGAAGAAAACTGGCGTACCGAACAGGAACTGGCAGCCAGGTTGTTTGAGTTGCGTCAGGTATTGCGTGATGAAGACACCAGCGAGCAACTGCGTAACGAGACGCTGACCGCGCTGCGGCAAGTGCAGGAGCAACTGGAAGCCCAGCAGGGTGAAGCGCCGCTGATTTTTCCTTCGGTGGACGCCAACGCGGTTGCCGCTGTCGTGGCAGACTGGACGGGTATTCCTGTTGGTCGTATGGTCAAGGACGAGGCCAGTTCGGTATTGCAGTTGTCCGATTCGCTGGAAAAGCGCGTGATCGGCCAGCGAGATGGGCTCGATGCCATCACTCGCCGTATCCAGACGTCTCGTGCCCGCCTTACTGATCCGAATAAACCGGTAGGTGTTTTCCTGCTTTGCGGCCCCAGTGGCGTGGGCAAGACCGAGACGGCACTGGCGCTGGCTGAGACGCTTTATGGCGGCGAGCAGAATCTGATCTCCATTAATATGAGCGAGTTCCAGGAAGC
>NZ_JBQEAU010000191.1:0-3534 GCF_052108595.1 Advenella sp. | reverse complement strand
TTGTTTCATTTGCTAATTATAAAATCGGCACCATGTTTTGCTCAGGCTGCCCACCCATATCGCGCGGTAAGCCTGGGGGCGACAAAAGGCCGAGTCGTTCCTGGCTAGTGAGCGAAACTGATTTTATTGATTGATTGACCCGATGGGGTGTATCCGGCAATTCAAGGCTTGTGCGTCGCGTAACAAAATGGTGATAATTTCACTGTGGTGGAGTTGACATCCGTGCTCCACAAATGCAATTGTGCAGTCCATCATGCTGTGGACAGCCTTGTATGTTCCTTTAGACATGTCCGGATGCGCGCAAGTCGTCCAGGGCTGGAGCAACGGTTGTCATGTGCATCACACATTGCCGGCTGCTGTTGCTGCAGGTCCTTATTGGTTCGGCCGCTGACCCGGCCGTACGCTTACTTGTTCGTCGGCTCTGCGGCATCAAACAGCGCTGTGGCTGTTGTGATAAACTGGCAGGCTACTGAATGTGCCGTGCCTGCTCGCTTTCTTGCGCTCAAGCATGCGGCCGTTGCATCGTCCACGCGAATGAAATCGGCTGTTACTGTGTGAGCCAATCGCAGATAATGCGTGGCCAAAACAATACATAATGCGTCTTTTTTATTCTTCTCTCGTATTCATATCCGTTCTGATCGCCTGGTTTGCAGTCTCCAATCTTGGGTTGGTGAGCACATTTCTGCTACCTTCTCCCCAACGGGTCTGGTCTACTTTTATCACGCTCTTTTCCAATGGCAAGCTCGCCCAGCATATTGGCGTGTCGCTGGGACGGGTTGGCGCAGGGTATGCGATCGCCGTATTGCTGGCTTTGGTGATCAGTCTGGCGATGATCAACTGGAAGACGCTGGCTCGCGTGCTGGATCCGCCGATGGAGTTCGTGCGTCAGATTCCGCCTCTGGCACTGATGCCGCTTTTAATGCTCTGGCTGGGTATCGGTGAAACGCAAAAAATCGGTATTATTATTCTGGCGTGCTTTTTCCCCATCTTCCTCAGTTTCCGGGGCGGCTTTGCGCAAGTTGACCCCAAGCTGCTTGATGTCGGCCGTGCCGCCGGTTTCAGCCGCCTGCAGTTAATGCGCCGAATCGCCATCCCGGCCGCGTTGCCGGCGATGTTTGTTGGTTTGCGTGTAGGCCTGGGCTACGGGTGGCGGGCAGTGGTCGGTGCGGAGCTGATTGCTTCAGCTGCTGGCCTGGGCTATATGATTCTTGACGCCCAGGATCTGGCGCGGACCGATATTGTGCTGGTGGGCGTTCTGGTCATTGGCATTATCGGACTGTTGGCCGATCACGGGCTCAAAGCGCTGGTACGGTGGCGTTTCCCATGGCTGCGCCAGGAAATGGAGCTGCCTCATGCCTGAGCTGCGCAATATTCGTCATGGCTATCGTCTGCCCGACGGTGCGCGCCGGGAAGTTTTACAGGGCATTGATCTGAAGCTGAATAAAGGCGGGTTTTATGTTCTGCTAGGCCGCTCCGGCTGCGGCAAATCAACGCTGTTGCGCTTGATGGCAGGGTTGGAAACGCCCAATTCCGGTCAGTTCGAACATACCGGCGAATCGGTGGGTGTGGTTTTTCAGGAACCGCGGCTGATGCCCTGGCTTACGGTGGCGCAAAACGCCGGTTTCCTCCTGCAATCGAAGCTGGCGCGTGCCGAAATAGACTTGCGAGTCAACCGGGCATTGAAAATGGTCGGTCTTCATGATGTTCGTGATGCCTGGCCGAACCAGTTGTCGGGCGGGATGGCGCAGCGCGTGGCCATCGCCCGGGCGTTGGTGGTGCAGCCGGCGCTTTTGCTGATGGACGAGCCCTTTGGTGCGCTGGACGCATTTACGCGCAAGCAGATGCAGGATGACCTGATCAGGATCTGGCGCGAGCTGGGGCAAACCATTGTGTTCGTCACGCATGATCTGGAGGAGGCCGTTCGTCTGGGTCAGACCATTCTGGTGATTGATCAGGGCCGCTTCACCCTGCGCCTGGATCTGGATACAGCATACCCTCGCACCGGGGCTGAGCCCGCGATCAATACCGCCCGTCAACATCTGCTTGACCGGCTGTTCGCCTGTCCCAATTCAAACTCTTAAGGAATTCTTATGAATAAACGCACTTTTGTGTTGGCTACCGCACTGGCCGCGAGCCTGCTTGCTTCTGGTGTTAGCTTTGCAGAAACGACAAAAGCCGCTGTCTCCTACGTGACGGCGCCTTTTAACGTTCCCTCAATTGTCATGCGTGAAAAAGGCTATCTGGACGAGGCCTTTGCCGCCCATGGTGTGAAACTGAGCCATCCGGAGATTACTTCTGGTGCGGCGCAGACTCAGGCGCTTGCCGCCGGCGAGCTGCAGATAGCCTCGGTACTGGGTGGAACCTCTGCGATTCTGGCCAACGCCAATGGCGCGGATGTTGTGGTCATGGGCGCTTATGCCCGTGCGCCCAAAGCGTACTTCGTCATGGCGGCGGCCAATGGCCCGGCCGATATCAAGTCGCTTAAGGGTAAAAAGGTGGCCGGGCCCAAGGGAACGGTGCTCAATCAATTGTTGGTGGCAGCACTGGCGGCGGAAAAAATGACCCTGGATGATATCGAATATATCAATATGGATCTGCCAACCGCACGTGCGGCTCTGCTTGCTGGTCGTGTTGATGCAGTTACGCTGGCGGGCGCCAATGCCACGCAGGTCGAGGCCGCTGGCGGTCATATCATTGTCAATGGCCAAGGGCTGATCGCACCGACAACGGTCATTGGCACCAGTCGCGACTTTGCCAAGGCCAATCCGCAATTGCTCAAGGCCTATTTCCAGGCTCATCTGAAGGCGCTTGATTTTATGCGTGAGCAACCGGAAGAGGCACTGGCCATTGCTGCCAAAGACCAGGACATCAGTCTTGACGAAGCGCGCAAGCAATATGCGCTTTATGATTTTGATCCCAAAATGACCGAGGCGGATGTTGCCAATCTTGACGCCGACCAGACATTCATGATTTCTGCGGGTATGTTGGAAGCGTCCAGCAAGATTGATATTCGCAAGGATCTGATCCTGCCATCAGCGTTTGACATCAAATAAAAAATGAGGCGGGTGGCAGCCGCTACCCGTTTCGCTTGCAGGTAAAGATATGAAACTTTCGCTTCTTGACCAGGTCCAGATCGGCACGGGGCGCGATAGCGCAACGGCGATTGCCGATACGATCACACTCTCGCGTCATCTTGACGCGCTGGGATTTGCACGGCACTGGATCGTCGAGCATCATGCCGTCCCATACGAGGCTTGCGTTGATCCGATGGTGCTGGCACCGGTCCTGGCGGCAGCAACCTCTCGCATCCGGATTGGTATTGGCGGCGTGTTGCTGAACAATTACAGCCCCTATAAAGTTGCAGAAAGTGTCCAAACCCTTGCTGCGCTTTATCCGGGGCGATTCGATCTGGGTATGGGCCAGTCTGTGTCGGGACCCTTGCCCGATCTGGCGCTGCAACCGGATCGCAGTCGTCCGCTATTGCACGATCAGGGCGACAAGATCCATGAACTGCTGGGACATCTTTTTGCAGAT
>NZ_JBQEAU010000190.1:0-3556 GCF_052108595.1 Advenella sp. | reverse complement strand
ATAAAATGATTCTGATCATGCCCGATAACCTGTCTGTGGAACGCCGTGCGTCGATGAATGCTTACGGCGCCCAGCTGATTTTGACGCCGGCAGACAAAGGCGGCATGGAGTATGCCCGGGATCTGGCGCAGTCTATGCAGGCCGAAGGCAAGGGCAAGGTGCTCGACCAGTTTGCCAATCCCGATAATCCACGAGCCCACATCGAAGGCACCGGACCGGAAATCTGGAACCAGACAGACGGACAGGTTACGCATTTCGTGAGCGCCATGGGAACCACCGGCACGATCATGGGGGTTGGCTCTTACCTGAAATCGCGTAACGCCGATATCCAGATCATCGGTGCACAACCGGCTCCCGGCGCATCGATTCCAGGCATCAGGAAATGGTCCGAAGAATATCAGCCGGCCATCTATAACCAGGCAGGCGTTGATCACTTCGAGCTGATCGGGCAACAGGAGGCCGAAGATATGGCCCGTCACCTGGCTGCCAGTGAAGGCATCTTCGGTGGCATTTCGTCCGCGGGAGCCTTGGTGGCTGCTTTGCGTACCGCCGAACGCGTGAACAACGCCACGATTGTCTTCATCGTCTGTGATCGTGGTGATCGGTATTTGTCCCAGGGCGTGTTCAACCCTGTCTGAGCAGGCCACGATGAACCGCAGGCGGGCGCAATGCGCTGCAGGTACTGAATAGTTTGATATAGATCAAGATCGCTTTCTCCGATCGATACTATGATCGGTGGTATGAAACCCGCCTCCATTTTCTCGATCCCCAGCGACCTGGGCGCTCAGGAACGCCTGCAGCGCAGGCACATGCTTGCCCGGCTCGGGCTGGCCTGGCTGGTCATGATGCAGGTCATGATGTTCGCCTTCCCGGGTTATCTTCGTGCCAGCTACGTTGATGCAGAAACAGTCGATACGCTGGATACGGCCATTATCGTCATGAACTGGTGCAGCCTGCTGCTGACCGTGCCGGTGCTGCTTTATTGCGCCTGG
Organism: Advenella sp.; assembly: GCF_052108595.1. NCBI lineage: Bacteria > Pseudomonadati > Pseudomonadota > Betaproteobacteria > Burkholderiales > Alcaligenaceae > Advenella > Advenella sp. Next base: position 2,564 of record NZ_JBQEAU010000190.1, on the reverse strand, counting down.
CCTATCTGGCGTGGCTTTGTCGGCCGGGACCCGCATGACACCCATCAGCAGTCCATGAACTGGCCCATTGGCCTGGGCATTGTGGTGGCCTTTATTCCCAGTGCTATCGCGACCTTTCGCCAATCCGGCGAAGTCTATTTCGAATCCATTGCCATGTTCGTTGCCTTCGTGCTTACGGCGCGCTATCTGGCGCTTGCCGCCAGGCAGTCGGCTGGGGCTGCGTTTGATCAGCGCTTCGATCAGGAGTCCAGGCTGCTGGCCAAGACGGCCGACCGGGTCGGGCTGTACTTCGTAAGTATACAAATTGCGCTCTCCATTGTGTCCGCGCTCATCTGGTACATGTTCATTGATTCGGACCACGCCCTGTCGGTGCTGGTTGCGCTGTTTGTCATGAGTTGTCCTTGCGCCATGGCCATGGCGGTACCCTCTGCACAGGCAGCGGCACGCGCCATTGTTCTTGGCAGTCCACCACTCAGTCAGAAGGCTCTTATCGCCTTGCGTGCGCAGACCGTCCGCGTTGCCCGCCGCTCTCTTTACGGTTCATTGTTGTGGCATCTGCTTATGATTCCATTTGCCATGATTGGCCTGGTGCAGCCATGGCTTGCTGCCATAACCATGCTGGGGTCGTCGATGGCAGTCGCGTTTTATGCTTGGCATTTTTATAAAAACTATACGGTTGGCAAGCCTGTCGGGGCCGGAACGGTCGCGATCAACTCGTCGTCGGCCTAGTACTTGCCATGGACGTATTCTTTCTCTTGGTTTTCCTGGCTTTTCTGTTTGTCATGAGCATTGGCGGCGTACTTTACTGGGCGGTGATGTCGGGTCAATTCGAAGACAGTGACGAAAACGCAAGCGTGATATTACAGGACGAAGATGCTGCAATCGCGCTGCCCGATAGTGAGTGGGGCAGGGAAGCGACTCACGTGCCGTCTGCAAAATCGTCGTTGCCAATGCGATAGGAAGCGATGAAGCGGCCGGTATCGTGCAGTGTATAACGTATCTGGTCTCCCAGGATAGCGCTGGGCGCCCGCCCCCGGCGGCTGTCGATTGCAGTCAATGCAAGGACGTCGTATCCAGGCAGGAAAAGGGCCAGTAAGGGCGAGTAAGCGCCAGTAAAAGCAGTGAGAAAAATGGCGGACAAAACGGCGTGCAAAAGCAGTGGGCCATTGCCTCTGCTTTACGGCCGCCCCAAGAAAAAACTGTTGTTTTCCTCGTAACCACCTGGCTAATTACGCATGGTTTTGCGCCTGTTTCGTCTATGTCTTGGCGCAACTTGATATTTATCAAATCGCTGCGCTGTGATCTATTTAAGATTTAACAATAGGTTTTTTTAGGGGAAATTTTATGCGTGTCCAGAATGCGCGCTCCGCAGACGCGGAGATCTTCAATTACACAGTCGTGCGCCAGTTCACCATAATGACCGTTGTGTGGGGAATTGTCGGCATGTTTGTGGGTGTCTACATTGCAGCACAACTGGTCTGGCCGGAACTGAACGTCGTAGACTGGCTCAGTTATGGTCGTCTGCGCCCGCTGCATACCAATGCAGTTATTTTTGCCTTTGGCGGTAGTGCGCTGTTTGCTACTTCCTATTATGTCGTTCAGCGTACCTGTCAGACGCGCCTGTTCTGTGGACCACTGGCTTCGTTCACTTTCTGGGGTTGGCAACTGGTTATTGTGGCTGCTGCGATCACGCTGCCGGCCGGCTACACAACCAGCAAAGAATATGCCGAGCTTGAATGGCCTATCGATATTCTGATTACGCTGGTCTGGGTCGCCTACGCGATCGTCTTTTTCGGGACGGTGGCTAAACGCAAGATGAAACACATTTATGTGGCCAACTGGTTCTACGGTTCATTCATCCTGACAATCGCTATCCTGCATATCTTCAACAACATCGAGTTGCCCTATAGCTGGTTCAACTCTTATTCTGCCTATGCCGGTGCGCAGGATGCCATGGTGCAATGGTGGTACGGTCACAACGCGGTGGGCTTTTTCCTTACCACCAGTTTCCTGGGCATGATGTATTACTTCGTGCCAAAACAGGCCAATCGTCCGATCTATTCCTATCGCCTGTCCATTGTTCACTTCTGGGCGCTAGCCTTTACCTATATGTGGGCCGGTCCGCACCATCTGCTGTATACCTCATTGCCTGACTGGACCCAAAGCCTGGGTATGGCTTTCTCCCTGATCCTGCTGGCGCCTTCCTGGGGCGGCATGATCAACGGCATCATGACCCTGTCCGGCGCGTGGCACAAGCTGCGCACCGATCCTATCCTGAAGTTTCTGGTGGTGGCGCTCTCGTTCTACGGCATGTCTACTTTTGAAGGCTCCATGATGTCCATCCGGACTGTGAATGCGCTTTCTCACTACACGGAATGGACTGTCGCGCACGTCCATTCCGGTGCGCTGGGCTGGGTCGCCATGATCACCTTTGGTAGCTTGTATTACATGATTCCCCGCCTGTATGGACGCGAATCCATGTATAGCAAATCCTTGATCGAGGCTCATTTCTGGATGGCTACCATCGGCGTGGTGCTGTATATCGCATCCATGTGGATTGCCGG
>NZ_JBQEAU010000189.1:0-3561 GCF_052108595.1 Advenella sp. | reverse complement strand
CTGATCGACTTTCGCTATGCACGCCTGCATCGCGGCAAGAATGGTGAAAACGGCCGCGGCTCAGACCAATACGGCGCCGCGGCCGCCGATATCACCCTGCGTGTCCCGGTCGGCACGGTCATCTATGATGCCGAAACCAATGAGCAGTTGTTTGACCTGAACCATCATCAGATGCAGGTCACGCTGGCTGCTGGTGGCCAGGGGGGCATGGGCAATCTGCACTTCAAGTCCAGCGTCAATCGTGCGCCACGCCAGTTCACCTACGGCAAGGAAGGCGAGCAGCGCAAGCTGCGACTGGAACTCAAAGTGCTGGCCGATGTCGGGCTGCTGGGCATGCCCAACGCCGGCAAATCCACGCTCATCACGCGTATATCCAATGCCAAGCCCAAGATTGCAGACTACCCTTTCACCACCCTGCATCCAAACCTGGGCGTGGTACGCACCTCGCCCTCACGCAGTTTTGTGGTCGCCGATATTCCCGGCCTGATCGAAGGGGCCTCCGAAGGCGCCGGGCTGGGCCATCTTTTCCTGCGCCACTTGTCGCGCACTCGTGTGTTACTGCATCTGGTGGACGTTGCCGGCCTTGATCCAGACCAGGATCCAGTGGAGGTTGCCGCCCATAACGTGCGCGCCATTGCCGAAGAACTGCGCAAATACGACGCCCAACTGCACGCCAAGCCCCGCTGGCTGGTGCTGAACAAGCTGGATATGGTCAACGATCCGCAGGACATACAGCAACGGCTGTGCAAGGAACTGCAATGGGACGGACCGGTCTTTGCCATTTCGGCCCTGTCGGGCGATGGCACCCAGGCGCTGATCTGGGCGCTGCAGGATTATCTGGACGCAGAAAAAGGTCGCGAAATGGCCGAACAGGACAAAGCGGCAGAAGCCTACGTGCCGGAAGATCCGCGCTTTGACGAATCACGTCACAATCTGAACGACGCCGACAAATAACGGTTCTGCGCCCTATCACTCTTTCGTTTCCTTCTTCTGGATTTTTTGCAACATGAGCGATTTCGTTTCTTCAGTGGCCACGGCAAAGCGTATCGTCGTCAAAGTTGGCTCATCCCTGCTCACCAACAATGGTCAGGGCCTGGATCCGCAGGCCATCGGAGAATGGTCATCGCAAATCGCCACCCTGTGTCGCCAGAACAAGCAACTGATTCTGGTGTCCAGCGGCGCCATCGCCGAAGGCATGGCACGCCTGAAGTGGAAAACCCGTCCCAAAGCCATGAGCGAGCTGCAGGCTGCAGCTGCGGTGGGCCAGATGGGCCTGATCCAGGCCTATGAATCGGCTTTCGCAGCGCACCACATGCGCGCAGCACAAATTTTGCTGACCCATGAAGATTTGACCGACCGCCTGCGTTATCTGAATGCGCGGTCAACCATTTTTAAACTGCTGGAGCTCGGTGTCATCCCTATCGTCAATGAGAACGATACGGTGGTCACGGACGAAATCCGCCTGGGTGATAACGACACCCTGGGCGCCGTGGTCAGTAATCTGATAGAAGCCGATGCGTTGATCATTCTGACGGACCAGCGCGGGCTATACGACAGCGATCCGCGCAGCAACCCCGATGCCCGCTTTATTCACCTGGCCACCGCCGGTGATCCGGCGCTGCAGAAAATGGCCGGCGGCGCCGGCAGCCATATCGGCACCGGCGGCATGCTGACCAAGGTACTGGCCGCACAGCGCGCCGCAAGTAGCGGCGCCACCACCATTATCGCGTCTGGCCGCGAGGAGCGCGTCCTGGAGCGTCTGGGCCTGGGCGAAGCCATCGGCACCGAATTGCGCGCCTCGCCCTCTTTGCGCTCCGCACGCAAGCAATGGATGGCCGACCATTTGCGTCTGCCCGGCAAGTTGGTGCTGGACGAAGGCGCATGCAAGGCGCTGGTAGACCAGGGTAAAAGCCTGCTGGCTGTTGGCGTGACCGATGTCGTCGGTGAATTTGAACGCGGCGACGTCGTGGCCTGCACCGACCAGCAGCATCGAGAAATCGCCCGCGGACTGAGCAATTACTCTTCGGCCGAAACCCGCCGGATCATGCGACACCCGACCCGCGAAATCGAAAGCATTCTTGGCCATTGCCGCGACGAAGAGCTGATTCACCGCAATAACATGGTGCTCGTTCACGCGCCACAAGGTGCCGCTGTCGATATTCCCCAAATTTAAATGCCCGCTGTAGCATCGCCTGGGCAGCAGCCGATAGAACGCAGCGCCGGCTAAGCCACGGCTTGCAATTGCGCCGCTTGTAGGGCTGCCACTTGTGCGACCGGTGCTTGCAATTGAAATTGATTATGGGCGCCGTCGCAGCAAGGGTCAGTCCGGCGTCGCATGAGCCCGCCCCCCGCCGGTGACGGCCTTGTACTGACGCAGGCCTATTGTGAAGCACAACAGTACGGCGGCCGCAGCAAATGCCCCAGCCAACCAGAGATTGGCCGTCAACCCGAGCGAATCGACCATCTGACCGCCGAGCCAGGATCCCAGCGCTATGCCTACATTGAATGCGCCCACGTATAGTGCAGTGGCTACTTCCACAGCGCCTGCTGCAGCTTTCATCATCCATGTCATCAGACCAACCGACACGCCTCCATAAGCCAGCCCCCAAATCAGTAACGTCACGCCGCCGCCCAAGGGGGAACGTCCGACAAGCAGGAACAGGGCCGGCGTAAGCAGCAACCCCAGCGCAATCGCCAGCAATGTCTGCTGCGTATAGCGAGCGGCAAGAATGCCCATCAGAAAGTTGCCGGCAATGCCCGCGATACCGTAAGCAAACAGCAATCCCCCAATCCATTGCACGTCAAAACCCGAAACAGACAGCAATAATGGACGCACAAACGTAAAGGCGATAAAGTGACCTGCCACCAATAACAGCGTTAAAGCCAGGCCTACTTGCAATTGACGATTACCAAGCTGCGTGCCGAACTGCCGTACGGACGCCGAACGCGCAACTGGTAACGCCGGAATCACAGCAACATGCAGTGCCAGCACGAGCCCGCTGAGCATTGCCATGCAACCAAAGGCCCAGCGCCAACCCCACATCTGGCCGACCAGTGCCCCTAGCGGCACGCCCAGCACAGATGCCGCCGCCACCCCGCCGAAGATGATGGATGTCGCCAATCCGACTGCATGATTGGGGACAAGCCTGGAGGCCAGACCAGCGGCAATGGCCCAGATGCCACCTATACAGAAACCGACCAGAATGCGAGTTGCAAGCATCCACGCCATGCTCGGGGCAAGCGCCCCGGCAATATTGGCAATCACCAGCAGCCCCAACAAACCACACAGTATCCTGCGCCGGTCTGTGCCACCCGCCGCCATGACCACCAGCGGCGCAAACATCGCCGCCAGCAGTGCGGGCAACGAGATCATTAAACCGGCGGTTCCGGCAGACGTATCCAGCGTCTGGGCAATTGGCGTAAGCAAGCCGACCGGCAGCATCTCCGTGGTTACGACGCAAAAGGTCGCAAGGCCTACAGCGACCACCGCCAGCCAGGGATGCCGGGCATCCGCTTGTTCAGAAACAGTTGGCGACGAGTTCATGTGATTGATCCTTGAAT
>NZ_JBQEAU010000188.1:0-3573 GCF_052108595.1 Advenella sp. | reverse complement strand
AGCGTACCTTCGGGAGCTTGGTCGTGCCATACCACCTCCTGCGGACGCACCCCCCCGCTGGTGCCCAGGTCTTTGCCTTGCACGCCATGTTCGGCACCCAACAGGTGCTTGAGAAAATATTCATGCCCCTTGCCCGACGAGCCTAGTATGTTGGAGCGCCAGATAAACATATTGCGTGGAAAATTTTCTGGCGCGTCAGGGTCGGTACAGGCCATTTTGATGGAGCCGTCCTTGAGCCCGTTGGCAACATAGGCTGCCGTGTCCCCGTTTGCCGTGGCTTTTCCGATATCCAGCGGATTGGTGCTGAAGTGCGGCGCGGTGGGCAACCATCCCATGCGCTCGGCCTTGACGTTGTAGTCAATAGGATTTTCGGGAAACTCGTGTTTGTCAGCCAGCGGTGACAAGAGTGCTGATATCTTCAGGGTTTCGTAGCGCCATTGATCTGTATGGGCATAGAAATACGATGTGCCATTCATGAACCGCGGCGGACGATGCCAATCCGTGGCGAAGGCCAGGGGCAGCCATCCTGTCTGTGGTCGTAGTTTTTCCTGACCCACATAATGAGACCACCCGCCACCCGACTTACCTACGCAGCCACACATGACCAGCAGATTGATTGCCGACCGATAGCTCATGTCCATATTGAACCAGTGGTTCAAGCCGGCACCGATGATAATCATCGATTTGCCTTCCGTCTTGTGGGCATTTTCGGCAAACTCGCGGGCGACGGCGATGACGTCTCGCCGGTTGACGCCTGTGATTTTTTCCTGCCAGGCGGGAGTGTAAGGTATATCGTCGTCAAAGCTGGCCGCAACGTTATCGCCGCCTAACCCCTGATCCACGCCATAGTTGGCAATGAATAAGTCGTAGGCTGTGGCGACAAGCACTTGGCCATTGCGTGTGGCAATTTGTTTTACACCTATCCGGCGTGCCAGCACGCTGTCGTGGCCGGTATGGGTAAAGTGCGTGCTTTCGGCGTTACCGAAATAGGGAAAAGCAACGTCAATAACCTGGTCGTGATCCTGCACAAGTGACAGGCGTGCACGGATAGGGTTACCCTGTGCATCCTCTTCTTTGATATTCCACTTGCCCGCATCGCCACCTTCTTTCTGGCCCCAGCGAAAGCCAATCGATCCGATGGGCGCAACAGGCTTGCCGCTGATCTCGTCCAGCACCACGGTTTTCCAGGCGGCGTTGTTGTCCTGCCCCAGCGCATCCTCGAACTCATCAGCCCGCAGCATCCGCTCGGGCACATAGTGATCGCCTTGCCTGACAATGCGCACCAGCATCGGCATATCGGTATAGCGTCGGCAATAGTCTACAAAGTAGTCGCTTTTACCAGCGACGTGAAATTCTTTCAAGACGACATGGCCCATAGCCAGACCAAGCGCCGCGTCGGTTCCCTGCTTGGGGTGCATCCAGAGATCGCCGAATTTGGCTCCTTCGGCATAATCCGGGAAGATGGACACGACCTTGGTACCGCGATAGCGAACCTCGGTCATGAAATGCGCATCAGGTGTGCGTGTTTGCGGGACGTTGGAGCCCCACATGATGATGAAGGTCGAGTTATACCAGTCTGCCGACTCGGGAACGTCGGTCTGTTCTCCCCAGGTCTGAGGCGAAGAGGGCGGCAGATCACAATACCAGTCGTAGAAGCTGAGGTTGACACCGCCGATCAGCGATAAATAGCGGCTGCCTGAGGCATACGAAATCATCGACATCGCCGGTATGGGCGAAAAACCGACGATGCGGTCTGGCCCATGGCGCTTGATGGTATGCACGTTGGATGCGGCAATGATTTCGTTGACTTCGTCCCAACTGGATCTGACGAAACCGCCTAGGCCACGGCGGCCGGTATACGATGCTCGCGCGTCACAGTCGTCGACGATTGCAGCCCAGGCCTCGACGGGCGCCAGCGTACTGCGCTTGTCGCGCCACAGTTTGAGCAAGGAGCTGCGAACGAGCGGGTACTTAAGCCGGTTGGCGCTATATAGATACCAGGAATAAGAAGCCCCGCGCGAACAGCCACGGGGCTCGTGATTGGGCATGTCGGGGCGGGTGCGAGGATAATCGGTCTGTTGTGTCTCCCAGGTGACGATGCCGCCTTTGACATAGATTTTCCAGGAACAGGACCCTGTGCAGTTTACGCCATGGGTAGAGCGTACGATTTTGTCGTGCTGCCATCGTTTTCGGTAGGCCTCTTCCCACTTACGGTCCTCTTTGAGGGTTATACCGAGGCCATCTGAAAATTCAGGCCGGTCAGTGGAAAAATACTTGAGCCGATCAAGAAAATGGCTCATGGTGTAGCCGCCTCTCGGAGGGTGTGAACAGGGGGCACACTCAGTGGGTAACACATGAAAACCATAGTTCCTCCCGAGCCGCAAACACGACAGCCGTAGGCCGGCCTGAGCCTTGGTACTGCCTCGAGCAGTATGCGACCGAGGTCTGGCCAAGGGGATGCAGCGTGTAATCATCATATATCAATTCAAATATGCCTACAACACTATGAATTCTGAATTGCCCGACTGTCATGCAGGCCAGTTGGTTAGAGCCCGCCCCCTGGCGCGCTTCTAAATTCGTATTCTAAGTTGGTCCTGGCCAGGGCGCCGTGTAGCAGTGAAGGTTCAACCGCCAGCGTTGGAAATCATTCAACAACGTTTAATGACCGAATCCGTGCTTTATTTCTTCGGGCGCCTTGGCCAGCATGTTTCGTATTTCGGACGTTGATTATCACGAGAGTCTCGTAGCTACCTGGCAAAACCGCATGACGGACACCTGTCATGACAACCACTTCGCTGACCAATCAGGTTCATTCCTTTTCGGATTTGTCAGGGAAAACAGTTGGGGTGCTTGGGGGGACAGCTTATTAGATGAAGACGACAAAAGCCCCCCAGACCAATCACTTGGTGTGAGCAAGAAAAGTTGCTACAGCAATTTGCGGAGCATCTTCGAAATATGGTCTTGTTTGACCTGAAGACGGGCCTCAGAGAAGACGTTGTGTGTTCACTGCGTTGGGATTGAAAGCGTAAAATCAATCTGCATCCAAATCCGCCAGTTTCGGTCTTTATTGTGCTCGACTGAATGTGAAGGGACGTAAATCTGAGCGTAATGTGGTACGTGATTCAGTTGAAAAATCCGCTGTCGAATCACAGTGTGGCTTGCATGAAGAAAATGTTTTTACCTATTGGCGACCACGCAAAGGTGAAGATAAGGTGGATCTGAAGCACCAGCCAGTGAACTTTATCAACAATACGGCCTGGCAGAAAGGTGTGAAGCGGGCGGGTGTGGAGGATCTGCATGTCCATGATCTACGGCATACCGTTGGCATGCGGCTTCGACTCAGTGGGGTAGGGGAGCGCACTCAGGATGTTATTTTATGGCACAGCAACAAGTCCATGAACTCGCATTATGCGATCGCTCAGTTGCGTGAGATATATGATGCGCTCGAAGGCATTGCCCGACCCGGGCATGAGGAAGAAACGCTTAATTTGCATGCGATGATTCGTCAGGCTCAGATCAGGGCCGTAGGAAAAGTCACGCAAAAGTCACGCAGCAATAAAAAAGCCGCTTAAA
>NZ_JBQEAU010000187.1:0-3896 GCF_052108595.1 Advenella sp. | reverse complement strand
GCGCGCTTCGATATCGGCCAGGTTCCTGACTGGCGCCGCTTCGGCCAGATGGGCATAACGATTGGGCGTAGCCGGCGCACTGCCCCGCTCTATGGTTTCCACCATGGTGTTCCATGCCTGGCAATGCGGACATTGTCCCTGCCACTTGGCGCTGACGCCACCGCACTCCTGACACACATATACCGTTTTTGCTTTTGCCATACTGCGCCTGATTCCCACTGCCCTGCAAGGGCTGTCATTAAATGAATAAACTGCTTGTACAGCCACGTTACCGTCGCTGAATGAATGATAAATACGGCTGCTGGCGATTGCTGCAGAACAGGTTGCGAACCGCGCCCATCGAGGTCTTTAGCCAGGATCCTTGAAAAGAGACCCAACGCCGCCTTGTCAGGAAGGCCCCTATAGGGATGCGCCGCCGTCTACGCCCAGATTCTGGCCGGTAATATAGGCCGCTTCGTCGGAGAGCAAAAAGGCCACGGCGGCCGCAACTTCTTCCGGACGTCCAAGGCGCTTCATGGGCACGCGCGTGAGCAGTTGTTTTTCTTCTTCGCTGCCGGTCGGCTGCCCCTTGCGGAAAAATTCAGTTTCAATGGGACCGGGCGAGACGGCATTGACGGTGATGCCATATTCAGCCAATTCCAGCGCCCAGGTTTTGGTACAGCCGATCAAGGCCGCCTTCGAGGCCGAATAGCTGGTGCGCCCGGCCTTGCCGCCTGCCGCACGACTGGCAATATTGACAATCCGCCCCTCGCGTCGTACTTTCATTGACTCGACAAACGCCTGCGTCACCTGTACAGCCGCACGCAAATTGACATCATAGGACTGATACAGCGAAGACAAATTGACTTCGCCCAGGTTTTCCGCCAGCACGATGCCCGCGTTGTTGACCACCGCATCTACCGGGTATTTCTCGCGTATCATGCGCAGCATTTCTTCGGTATGGCCGGCGTCGTTCAGATCGCATTGATACAGAAAACCCGGGAAATCAATATCACTGACCTGTCGGGCAATACCCACCACATGGGCGCCGGCATCGCTCAGACGACGGGTAATGGCCCAGCCGATACCCTTGGTGGCACCAGTTACAAGAACGCACTTATTTTTCAACGGATTCTCCTGAGTATTGAACATGGACCGGAACGCGTTGCGCCAATGCGCATAGCAGTTCGTAGGCAATTGTACCCGCGGCGGCGGCAACCTCATCGATATGCGGGCCCTTATTGCCCCAGAGGGTTACCCAGTCACCCACGGTCGCATCGGGTATCGGATCCAGATCGACGGTGAGCATATCCATTGACACGCGACCCGCCAGTTGGGTTGCGACGCCGTTGACCCATGCCGGCGTACCCGACGGTGCGCTGCGCGGATAACCATCGGCATAGCCGCAGGCCACCACGCCAACGCGCATATCGCGCGTAGCGGTATAGGTTGACCCGTAACCCACGCTCTGCCCCTGCTTGACCTGCTGGATGGAAAGCAAACGCGCCTGCAGCGTCATGGTCTGATGCAGTCCGAACTCTTCGCCGGTGGTATTGGCAAAAGGCGAAGAGCCATAAAGGCAGATGCCGGGACGGACCCAGTTGTCTGCGGCGCTGACAGCAAGCTGTGGATACCGCAACACAGCGGCCGAGTTGCACAGACTGATGCTGCCTTGGCAATGGTCTATCGTATCGTGAAAGACCGTTGCCGGCACATCGACCGCACCCTGTGCGCCGTCGGCATCGGCAAAATGCGTCATGAAACCGATACGCCCCACCTTGCCCTGCTGCTGCAAGGCCAGCAGATCCTGATGCACTCGATCAAACTGCTGTGGCGCAAAGCCCAGCCGATTCATGCCTGTATTGATTTTCAGCAAAACGTCCAGTGGCGCAGCCAGGGTGCTGGCCTGCAGCATGCGGATCTGCTCAGGATGGTGAATGGTGCTGACCACCCGGTTCTTCTGCAGTTCCGGCAGGTCGCGCGTCTCGAAAAACCCTTCGAGCATAAGTAGCGGCCCCTGCCAGCCGGCCTCGCGGGCGCGTACCGTTTCCTGCAGATCCAGCATCGCCAGCCCGTCGGCCTGCGCAAAACCGCCAATGGCCGTTTCCAGCCCGTGGCCATAGGCATTGGCCTTGATAACGGCCCAGATATGCGTCGCGCCCCTCAGCGCCGGTTGCACACCGTCCGTAGTGGTTGCCGGGGCTTGCCGGGCATTGTCAAGGTACTGCCGGATAACGCTCAGATTGTGTGACATGGCCTGCTGTGATATCACTGCCCGGATGGGACGCGGCATGGTGTGGCTCCACTAGTCAATTTCATCGTACTTGAATGATCAGCGTAAATTATAATCATTGCATCACCACATTAGCGCGTATTCATGTCCGTCGATCATTATGAGAATTTCCCTGTAGCATCCATACTGCTGCCCCGGCGCCTGCGATCTGCGGTAACGGCCATTTATGCCTTTGCCCGACGCGCCGACGATATTGCCGACGAGGGTCAGGCCAGCGCCCAGGACCGTCTGGCCCAGCTCGATGCCTTTGACCAGGCCGTGGTTCAGATGCAGGCCAGACATTTTTCAGTCACGCATTTTGAAAACGTGCCCCAGTCCCTTTTTCTTGCCCTGCAACGCGAAATGCACCAGCACCAGTTGCCGGTCACGCCCCTGCGCGATCTGCTGGTCGCTTTCCGTCAGGACGTGCGGCACCGGCCGTTTCAGAACGACACGGACCTGCTCGATTACTGCCACTACTCTGCCAATCCGGTAGGTCGGTTGCTGCTGCATCTGTACCGCGTGACAGACCAGGCGTCGCTGCTGCAATCGGATCATATCTGTAGCGCCCTGCAACTGATTAACTTCTGGCAGGATATTGCGATCGATACACAACGCCATCGCTATTATCTGCCGGCCGAAAGGCTGGCAGCCCACGGCATGACTCATGCGGACCTTGATAAGCGGCAACTGAATCGGCGCTGGCCGCAGTTAATGCAGGAAAACACCGCGTTTGCACGTAAAATACTGCTTGCCGGTGCGCCGCTGTGTTCACGACTGCATGGCCGGCCAGGCCTGGAGCTGCGTATGATCGTCCAGGGTGGCATGCGCATACTGGAAAAAATTGACGCCGTTGCGGGCGACGTCTTTGACCACCGACCAACACTGAATAAAAAAGACTGGGCCCTGATTGCGTGGCGCAGCGTACGAAATAATTATTATGACACCTGACCAATATTGCCAAGAGAAAGCGGCGCGTAGCGGCTCGAGCTTTTACTACGCCTTTCTGTTTCTTCCTGCACAGCAGCGCCGGGCCATCACGGCCGTGTATGCGTTCTGCCGGGAGGTGGACGATGTTGTCGATGAATGCACCGATCCCTCTGTTGCCCGCATCAAGCTGGCCTGGTGGGGCAAGGAAATAAACAGTTTGTTCGAGGGTCGGGCCGAACACCCGGTGGCGCAGGCGTTGCAACCGCACCTGAGCCCATTCGGGCTGCGCGAAGAACAGTTCCAGGCCATTATCGACGGCATGCAAATGGATCTGGACCAGACCCGTTACATGGACTGGCCGGGCCTGCGCAAGTATTGCTGGCATGTGGCTGGCGTGGTGGGTCAGCTGTCGGCACAGATTTTTACCTACCAGAACGGCGAGACCCTGGCCTACGCCGAAAAGCTCGGCCTGGCATTGCAAATGACCAACATCATTCGCGATGTGGGCGATGACGCCCGGCGCGGACGGATCTATCTGCCGATTGATGACCTGCAAAAACATAATGTCAAGGCAGCCGATATCCTGAACAACCGGGAGACCGACGACTTTCGCGCATTGATGGCATTTCAGACGGCCCGCGCGCGCCAGCTGTACCAGGAAGCCGTTCAACTGCTGCACGAGCAGGACCGCCGGGCCCAGCGCCCCGGACTAATG
>NZ_JBQEAU010000186.1:0-3964 GCF_052108595.1 Advenella sp. | reverse complement strand
CGTGCGAAGGCCGGTGTAGCGGACTGCAGCAGTACGGTATGCGAAGGCGTCTGAACCGACAGCCCGACAACGCGCATGGCGCCTTGCTCGTGGGCCAATTGCCCGGCATGCTGCAAGTGTTGCTCGAAACCACCAATGACATAGTGCTGATCTGGATTGATGATGGCCAGATGCGTATTGCTGTTGGCGGTAATCTCTTCGATATCTTTAAGGGGCAAACCCATGATGGCCATCAGGCCGGCCTGTGTCTGCACGCAGTCGTCCATGCTGGCAGCCCGTTGTGCTGCCAGACTGATTCCCTGCTGCATGTCGAGGGCGCCCGCTGCGCTGCAGGCTGCCAATTCTCCAAGGGAATACCCCGCTGCGCAAATCGGCCGGGGCAGCAACGGTTGTAATTGGTGCCACCATTGCAATTGAAATGCAAAGATAAACGGCTGGGCAATCCTGTTTTGTCCAAGAGCCTCGCAATGGACCGCAGCGTTCTGCCAGACATCAGGAAGCAGTTTCGACAATTGTGCCGCCGTCTCTGATGACACCATCGCTTGCAGTGCTTGAAAGTGCTCAGCAGATTGCTGTCCCTGACCGCTGAATACGATGGCAAGGCGCATATCAGAGTGACTCCAGAAACAGGACGACACCTAACAAGTCGGCCGAGCCGCCAGGACTTAGCCGGCGGGCCACAAACGTGGCATGCAAGGCGCGGGCCTGATGTTGCCAGTCTGGGGCGTGCACGCCACCACGGGCAAGAAATGTCGTTGCGGCTTCGCGGGCAAAATCCAGGCCCGGGCGGCCGCCTCGCCAAAGCAGATTGGTGTCTTCAAGTTCGGCCATGAGGGCAAAGAAACACTGCACAGCGGCCTGTTGCGGGCACTGGGTTTGCGCAAGCGCCGTACGATAGGCAGGCAAGCCGATGCTGATGGCCGAAGGAAAGCCTGCGGCAGCCTCGGTGCGCGCGCCGCCACTGCCGTAACGGCGTTGAACGACAGCACCATGACTATCGCTGACGGTTTTTGCCGTGGCCACAATGGCGGGCCCCCACAGATCTGCAACGCGCTGGCTTACCGATTCGGCCGAGCACGAACCGGTAAGGGCAATATCAACACCAGCTGCTGCACACAGCAACCCCAGGTTGAAAATTGCCCCGCGGTGAGTATTCACGCCATTGGTGGCCCGCAGCATGCGCTGCTCTGCATCCACGCCGCAACATTGCAACTGTGCATAAGTGGGCGTTTGCATGCCCAGGCGAGATATCGCTGGAAAATACCCTCGCAGCGCCTGAAGGCTTCGCACAAAGGTACTGAAATTCATGTCAGCATGGCTGCCGCTGTCCATGGGGCTGACCAGGCCCGGTTTAGGTGCAAGTGCGACCTCCCGATATAGCGCGCCAATTGCCCGCCGGCCAATTTTTTCCGGAGTCAATGTTGCGCGGGACGCCTGATCAATGCTTTGCTCGGGTTTGACGGATTCAGCATACATGCTCGTGCTCCTTTAAACGCGATAGCAGTTCAGTCAGACTAAGCAATGCGACGCCGGCATTTTCCTTGACGACAACCCTCGTTGTCGGTTGCGCGGGTTGCAACAAGGCCTGGGAAAGCTCCTTCCAGTTGACCGCCGCGCCACCGGCAAAGCGTATTTCACCGTCCAGAGAGCAGGGCAGCGCCTGCTGGGCCAGTTGCAGGGCTTCAATGCAGCAAGCAAGCTGTGGCGCACGGGCAATATCGCAGACAAGATCAATGTCAGACTGGTCGTGTCGGTATGTCGTCCCGCTTAGCGCTTCCCATGCGAGCGATCCGTACACACTGACCACAATATCGTGTGATTCACATTGCCGCAACAGACGTTTCAATGGAGCAGCAACGGCTGCGGTGCATGTATTTACGCAATGCGCGAGCGCAAGCGGGGGGGCGATTGCGCTGACTGCATCGGGATTGACCGATACACTTATTCGTCTGGGCTCTGCATCCGGTGGTAAAGTCAGGCCCAACAGGATCTGAGCACCGACCGCCACAGATTGCCGGGCCACCACCAGCGGGCGCTGTGTCTGCAGCCAGCGCTGCAGTGCGTCGTGAGCGGCAGGGCATTGCACAGGGCTGAGCAGCCGGTACTCTGCGGCCGGGTACAGATAGGCAAGATCATGGCGGCGCATGCGTTATTTCCTAGGCAGCCAGGATCTGATCGACTATTCTGGCGGCCTGGATCCGTCCAGTTCTGTCCTGGCCTGTCAGCATGCGAAGGTCTGTACCGGCCTGGGCTTTTAATAATTCAGCAAGCGCAGCGTCAAGCAGTGAGGCCGAGGGCGCCTGCCATATATCTTCGATTGCACCCATGCGCTGGTAATTATCGGCGCCAGGTGCAAAGGTGGGCGCGCTGGCTGCCAGTTCCACCAATTTTGCATGATCTATCTTGGTCACGCGCGCCATGGCCTTCAAATCCATGACCCGAACTTGCGAACTGTCCAGCGCGTAGGCGCGATCGGCCATGAGTCCGAAAGACAAGTAGCCGCCGCTGACCGCCTCGCCTGTGACCAGGCTCAGACTGACATGGCCAAGGCGTCGGGCCAGGTCGACGCAGGCAGCCAGGTGCGCCAGGCTCCCATTGAGGCAAAGCAGCTCTTGGGCACGCGATAACGCCTGACCCTGGGTGTCGACAAGAAATATCAGCGGTCGGCGCGGATGTGTCTGGATCGTAGCCAATATCTGTTGTGCCAGGTAAAGCGCGATCTCGTGGTCGATGGCGGCAGCATCGGTCGTTCCCAGCACGGCAACCTCGCCCGCGGCGGTGCTTGCGGTGCCCGCCAATTGATGCCCATTGATTCGAACTTGATGTCCGGCCGGAAACAGGGAGTCCAGAATGCTTGTCAGGGTCATGTGTAAAGTTCCTTATGCAGTCGGGTCAGGTCCGCACAGTTCATCATGGGGATGTTGGCGGGCGCCTCGATGCCCAGGGCCTGCCACACTTGCAGGCCATCGCGCATGCCTTTGAAATTCTCCAATCGAGCCAGCAGGCGCGACTGCTGCTGTTTCTGCGTTGCCAGATCAGGTGGCGTAAATGGATTATCTGCAAGCAGCTGTCTGGCAGCATCCCGGAATGCAAACGGATCGTCTTCTACCAGAGCGGCGCAATCGTTCATCAGATAACGGTGCTTGCCACCAGTCACGCGCCACACCAGCGCCCGATCACGGGAATCGAATTCCTCAACACCGGCCACGGTTTCGATGACTTCGGGCCCGGACAGGGCAAGACGGCCTTCTTCGGACATGACAATCGCAGAGCAAAGGCAGGTCACAATGCCCATGCCGCCGAACGCGCCGCAGCTGCCTCCCACCAGTGCCACTACCGGTATGCCAGCGGCACGCGTATCCAATATGGCGCGCATGATTTCTGAAATGGCGATCAATCCGGCATTGGCTTCGTGTAACCGGACACCGCCCGAGTCGACCAGAAACAGGACCGCAGCGGGTTTATCGCGTATGGCGCGGCGCAGCAGACCAACAATTTTGGCGCCATGGATTTCGCCAACAGATCCACCCATGAACTGGCCTTCCTGAGAAATAATGAATACCGGTTTTTCATCCAGGGCGCCCTGGCCAATGACCACCCCATCGTCGAAGGCGCCGGGAATATCCAGTGCCGCCAGATGCGTGCTTGGTGAGCTCTCTGTCGGGGGCATCAGTTCCCGGAAACTGCCTTCATCCAGTATCCAGGAAATACGCTGTCGGGCAGTGGCTTCGAAGTAACTATGGCGTAACGAGAGCGCCGATCGATTTTCTGTGGTCATCGCAAACCTCCTGCATATTGACTGATCGCCTGGCCAAGCCTGAGTGTGACCACCGCAGGTGTTGCGCCCATGTCGTTAATGGCGATGTGCGTGCCACCCACGGAATGACGAGCTATAAACTCCGCCAGAACAGCCTGCCAGATATTTCCGAATCCGCGGGCAGACGTCTTTATCTCTATTGTGCAG
>NZ_JBQEAU010000185.1:0-4000 GCF_052108595.1 Advenella sp. | reverse complement strand
AGCGACTGATTCGCGACAAACTCACGCAGGTGGCCTCGAGCCTGACCTTTACGACGGTGCTGGCCATCGTACCCATGCTGGCGGTTATTCTTTCGCTGTTTACCGCCTTCCCGCTGTTTACCGATTTCAAAGTCTCGCTCGAGCAGTTTCTGACGCACAACCTGATGCCCCAGACGGTCTCGGAAACCATCATGAGCTATCTGAACGTGTTCGCCCAGCAGGCCTCCAAGCTGACTGCCATCGGCGTAGGCTTTCTGATCGTGACATCCATCATGCTGATGATGACGATCGACGAAGTACTGAACGATATCTGGAATGTGACCCGTCGCCGCCCGATCGGGCAGCGCATCCTGGTGTACTGGGCAATTCTGTCGCTGGGTCCTGTTTTCCTGGGCGCCAGCCTGTGGACCTCTTCCTATATTGCACAGGAAAAACTCGGGTTGGTGACTCAGTTTTCCGTCATCAAGAGCGTGTTATTCACCCTGGTACCGGTGATCGTCTCTGGGCTGATCTTCGCCCTGCTCTATTATCTGGTTCCCAACCGAAAAGTCGCCTGGAAAGACGCCATGATTGGTGGCTACACCACAGCGATCCTGCTGGAAATCATGAAGGCCGGGTTCGCATACTACATTACCCGGTTTCCTTCCTATACGCTGATTTACGGCGCCTTTGCCACGATCCCGATCTTCCTGTTGTGGATTTATCTGTCCTGGCTGGTCGTGCTGTTTGGCGCGACCGTGGCAGCGCTGGCGCCACAGATACGCAGTGGTCAAATGCGCGACAAGATGTCACCCGGCGTACATTTTGTGACCGCCTTGTTCGTGCTGCGCCTGCTGCATAGCGCACGCGATCAGAACCCGCCCGGCTATGGTACCAGCTATATTGCTGGCCAAATCAAAATGAACTACAGCGAAACGCTGGATATCCTGGAGCCGCTGGTTTCCATGGGCTACATTGTCAACACGGCCGGCAAGCGCTCCGAGAGATGGGTGCTTGCCAGCAGCCTGGATGCCAGCCTGGATCCACTGGCCGATTGCTTTTTGTTTGACAGCAAGGTCATCGAAATCAGTCACGACCCCGCGTTGCGCCAGGTGATCGCCCGTCTGCTGACCGAAGACAACACCGTAAAATTGCGTGACATCCTGTATCTGACGCAGACCGGATTGGAACCAGCAACAACGCCTGCCCAAGACACCGATAACGGCGACGACAAGGACAACGACAATACCGCGTCAACGCCGCCTGGTGCCACGAATACCACAGTACAGACCAGCTGACGCCAGAATCTTAAAGCCGGACGACAGGCGCATCTTCTTGGCGCGCAGCGGCCAGGGCCGCCGCTAACGGCGCCTGCCATGGGGATGACCGGCATCCGGTTTGTGACCTGCAGGGCACATACCCCCGCTGAATGGCTTTGCATCACGGTCGATTTCAGGTACATTTCCATATAATCAGGATCAGTTTCCGGTCAGCGCACCGGAGCGAGAGAAAAAAGGCTACAGGAGGATTGCCATGTTGAAAATCAGTGAAGTCTTGCGGGTCAAGGGCAATATCCTTTACACCGCCACGCCGGATCAATCCGTGGCGCAGGCCATTGCGACCATGAGTGAACGCGATATCGGTTCGCTGGTCATTATGGAGCAGGGGCAACTGACGGGGATGCTGACCTTCCGCGAAATCATTCGCCACATGCACGATTCCCCCGGGTCTCTTGAAAATACCACCATCCGCAAGATCATGGATGATGCGCCTGTGAGCGTATCGCCCAATACCGATGCAGAAGAAGTACGACGACTCATGCTGGAGCATCACGCACGCTATGTCCCTGTCATGGACGGGCCGGTGCTGATGGGGGTGATCTCCTTCTATGATATGGCGCGCGCCATGCTTGAAGCATCCAAGTTCGAAAATAAAATGCTCAAGGCCTATATCCGCGACTGGCCGGGCGAACCAGAAGACGAAAAAGACTGAAAAATGACTCACCGACGAGCGGCGCTCGTCGGCTTGCCCAAAAGTGCCGCTACCTGCCTGCTGGGCTTTGCAACGCTTGCCTCCCCTGCTATCCCCGTTACCACAATAACATTTTGCAAAATCGGGCACCGCCGCCTGCGTCACGCCCGCAACCGCGACGCCCTGTCAGACGAGCCGGGGATCAGACAGGCCGGATCTAGCTTGTCTTCCACATATCCTTTTCCACGCACATGAACCGGTTGGGATGGCTGCCATCTCGTGGCTGGTAGGTCCAGGTCGTAATGTGAATCTTTTTTTCCGGATACAAGTCTACGACGTTCAATGAATTGGGGATATGTCTGCGGACCCGCAATGAGGTGGTGGTGCCTCCTTGCACAACCAGCATCGGATTGACCCGCTCAGGATAGCTTTGAGTCAGCGGATAGACAAACGGCACATGAATATGTCCGCCCATGATCAGATCTACGCCGGCTGCAGACCAGGCGCGGATGGCCGCCTCACTGTTTTCGACCAGTTGCTCCCGGTCGGCCGGATCCAGCACATGAAACGGATGGTGCGCCACCACCAGCACACTTTTGCCCGCGCTATTGTCTTGCGCCAGTTCTTGCACCCGCCGGATCTGCGCATCAGTCACAATACCGCGCTTGTGTCGAAATGGTGTGGTGGTATTGACGCCGATAACGATCGCGGCACCGGTCTCGAACAGGGGCTCTACGTCCTTGTGCAGATAGCGGCGATATCGCCCGTAAGGATTGGTGAAACGGGCCCATAGCGCGAACAGCGGAATATCATGGTTACCCGGAACGCACAGTACCGGCGACGGCAAGGTCTTCAGATACGCATTGGCCGCCAGAAACTCGCGACGCGTGGCACGCTGGGTGATATCGCCTGACACGACGCACAAGGCGGGAGACAACTGCCTGACCGCATGGACCAGCGCATTCAGGACCTGTGCATTGACCGTGCCAAAGTGGACATCTGAAAGCTGGATGATCCGATACATGCGCGATATTATTCCTGTGATGGCTGCTGCGCCGCCGATGCAGGCATCAGTATCCTGAGCAGGTCTTTATTGGCCTTGACGGTAAATGGCGCCTGCAATCTATGAACCTCGCCGTCCATGGCGACCTCGATGCTGCGCCCTCCTTTTTTCTTATCAATATCGAGCGATTCGAACGGAAAACTGATGATCTGCCGATCCTGATCCAGCTGCCGAAAAATCAGCTTTAAGGCCAGCAGCAGCATACGCTTGCGGCTGGACGGCTTGAGCACAATACCGTAAAGATAGCCGTCGCCCATTTGCTCGTCATACTCCACACCGGCCTGCTGGGCCTGAAGATTGTTATTACAGGCCATAAAGCTGACGGTCTTCACCAATTGCCGGCCGTCTCCCTTATTAAATTGCAAAATATAGGAACGACCGTATTTCATTATGCTGGAAAATGCCGCGAAAATTGCAATGCCACGACGCCGGCCAAACTGGTTCTTCCATTGCTCCCGGTCGGCCAGCAACTGGGAGTACAGGCCCAGCGTTGCATTCACAATGAAATGCATCCCGCCGATCTCCCCGGTCTGTACCGCCTGGATCCGGCCCGTGAGCAAATCGCGCAATGCCGTGTCCGTGTCCAGCGACAGGCCGTGATCCCGTGCAAACATATTGAATGTACCAAAGGGAATGATCGCCATCGGAAACTGTTCGGCAATGGCATGATTGGCCATGGCGCTGATCGTGCCGTCACCGCCGGCCACCACCAGTATTGCATCATGCTTTTTTACCAGGCTGACCGCTTCTTTTTGCTTTTGCTCATGACTGTCTTGCGGGTAGACACAGACAATGTGGTGCTCGCGCCCCTGCATGGCTGCAGCAATTTTTTCCAGAAACACTTCCGTGTCCTGGTTGCCGGAGCTGGCATTGGTGAAGAAAACGAAAGCGCGTCCCGATACATCGGCCGACGTTGATTCGGCCGGGGCAGCGTCCGCAAGGACGCCATCATTATCAGCACAAGCCTGCGATCCACTATTGGGAACA
>NZ_JBQEAU010000184.1:0-4089 GCF_052108595.1 Advenella sp. | reverse complement strand
TTGTGGCGTGCTCCATGCACCGACGGATAACGACCGGTCATCATGCTGGCGCGGGTCGGCCTACAGATGGGGGTGGCCACCTGCAGAGTGTCGAGCCGGAAACCTTTTTTTGAAATGGCATCGATGTTTGGCGTCTGCACCACGCGATTGCCATAGCAGCCCAGATGATCGGCCCGCAGCTGGTCTGTAATGAACATAAGAAAGTTGACTGGTCTGGTCATAGCTGGTCTTGCCTTATTGTTTGGCCGGTTTGTTTGATGAAGCAGCCTTTTGCCAGTGCTGCACGTTGGCGCTGACTTTATCGGCAAACGCCTGGCGGCTGGAGATATTGGGAACCATTCCCAGTGGCGTGAGTTCTTTGGCAAAGGCGCTGGATTTGATTGCTTTTTCGAATGCCGCATGTAGGCTGTCGGCCAGATCGGGGGCAAGACCGGCCGGTGCGAAAAGTCCAATCCATGACTGCACCGAGGTATCTTTCTGAATATCAGAAAAATATTGCATCTGGGCCACTTCAGCTACCCCACTGAACATATCGTCTCTGGGGTTGGCGATACCCAGGATTTTGATTCGTTTGTCAGAGAGAAACGGTTTGGCCGGCACCACGCCCGCCATCACAAGTGGAATATTTCCGGCGACGGTGTCTATCATGGCGGGGCCGGCGCCCTTATAGGCGATATGTGTGATATTGAGCCCCAATTTTTGCGCAAACTTTTCCATCGCCAGTGCGTGCACGCTGCCGACGCCGGGCGATCCAAAACTGTATTTACCAGGTGACCGACCGATAAGGTCGACGGCCTCGGTCAGCGTATTGGCTGGAAAGTCCTTATTGGCAGCCAGAATGACAATATTCTCGGCAACATCGGTGACCGCTGTAAAGTCCTTGATGGGATCATATTTCAAATCTGGTATGACAACGCTGTTGATACCATGAGTATTGGAGGTGCCCATTAGCAGCGTGCGTCCGTCCGGCTTGCTGCGCATCGCCTGCTGGGCTGCAATCGAGCCGCCGGCGCCAGGCTTGTTTTCGACGACAAGATTGATGCCTTCGTCGGCGGCCAGCTGCTTGGCCAGAATCCGGGTCAGCGCATCAACGGCGCCACCGGGCGCGTAGGGAACAATAACGGTAATCTGTTGTGGTAATGCAGTGGCTGCCATGGCTGCCGGGGCGATACAGCAAGCCAGCAGCGACGTCAGAACGCGCTTGAGGAAAGGACGCATGAAATTGTCTCCTGATATGATTATGCGCTCAAGTGTTCCACAGTTACCTTTACTCTGTAAAATTCATTTATCGACTCACCGTATAACCAATTTGGCATAACCCCATGTTTCACCTGAAAAAACGCCAGGCTGATCTGCTTGTTGCATTGGCCGAGACGCAGAATCTGCACAAGGCGTCGGTGCAGTTGCACATGACCCAGCCGGCAGCGTCCAAGGTTTTGTCCCAGCTCGAGCAGGAGGTGGGTTGTGCCCTGTTTGAACGAAGTGCAATGGGAACAGTGCCAACCGCCTACGGTGGTCTGATGATCGAATATGCCCGTCAGGTCCTGCACGCGACGCGGCGTATACAGTCCGAACTCAGTCAGGTCCAGTATCAGGGGCAGCGCACGCTTGCCATTGGTGCACTACCGTCGGCCACATTGTCGGTCGTACCGGATTTGCTCAGCGCATTGCTTGCGCAGGTGCCGGATTTGCAGGTGAGCATTGAAGATGGCATTATTGAGCCCATGCTGGAAAAACTTAGTGTCGGCCGTCTTGATATAGTAATAGGACGCCGAACGGAACTGATCGATCTGAGTGGTTTTGATCGGATCATTCTGGATTACGAACCTATGGTTCTGGTTTGCGGATTGCAACATCCCCTGGCGCAGACGCTCAAACTGGACGCAGCACAGCTGCACGACTGTACCTGGATTTTTCCGCAAGCGGGCACCTATGCGAATGCAAAGCTGATCGAACTGTGCGACTCGTTCGGACTGGCGAGCCCGACCATTGCCATCCGCTCCAGCACGACAATGACAAACGTAATCATGCTGGGGCGCGAAAATCTGGTGGCAGCCATGCCGCAGGGGATTGCCCGATATTTTGAACGGCAGAGCATGTTACGCATTTTGCCACTGGAAAAAACAGTCAATTTTGGGGAAGTGCTGCTATTTACCAACAAGCGGTTGGTGTATTCACCCAACGCCGCGCTCATTGCTCAGGCATGCGCGCTGATGCAGCAAAAAACGGCATTCAAGCGCGTATCGTCAGCAGGGGATGCATCACAGAGACCGGACCCGGAGGGTTGAACCTGCAGGACTGAACGGGAAGGAACTGCTGAACCGGCCCCGCCCGCTGGCGCAGATTACATTGCTTCGATGCGATCGGCCCGGCTGCCCGAATCGGGGTGGCTGGAAAATACGCTGGCGCTGCCTTGGGACAGGGATTCGAGCTTGCGCAGGGCGGACACCGCAGCTGATTTGTCATGCCCCTGTTCCTTGAGCACTTTCAGGCCGAAAGCATCTGCGGCGTATTCATGCGATTGGGAATACTGGGCATTGACCAGACCGTTGGCAAGAGCGCCCAGCTGGCTACCCGAAAGCGTGGACAGAATGGGTACGCCGCTGGCCGCGCCCGCCTGCTGCGCAGCCAGGGTGAGCATGCTTGACCGTGCCTGGGCCTTGGAATGCCCTTCGATGACGTGCCCGACCTCATGACCCAGAACAAACAGCAGTTCGTTGTCGGTCATCTTGTCCATCAGGCCGGCGTAGACGCGGATACTGCCATTGGGCAGCGCAAAGGCATTGACTTCGGGATTGAGATAGGCCTTGAACTGCAACGGCGTGCCCTGATAGCTGGTCAGATTACGCGTCACTCTGGCAAGCCGGGTGGCATATTTGCTGTTTGCAGAGGCAATCCTGTTCTGCGAATCGAGTTGTTGCTGGGAACTGACAGCCAGTTCCTGAATTTGTTCGTCGGAAACCGTGGCCGCTTGAAACAGGGAGGAAGCGGCGCCGACCATGCCAGCCACATCCATATTCTGGCAGGCAGTCAGGGAACTTACGGCAAGTGCGGCAAGAGCGATGGGTCTGAACATGTATTTTCCTTTAATAAAGCCTTGCCGACAGTGGCAGCCCGCAGCGCCCCGGGGGCGCAGGCAAGGCGGTCATGCGATACAGGACGGGTGTCTGAATGACAGCAAGCCCACTGAGAGCGACGTGAAATTCCTGCTGATTATATTTATTTTGTCGTCTTTTGACCATTGGGGACAGTAATAGGTGCAACAATCAGGTCCGTCAAGAGCATGCCTGCCGCATTGGCATGCCCGTCGGACCTGTTACATCACCGTGGGTCTTTCCGTGCCGAAAATGGCGGCGTAACTGGAATAGAACCCGCAGTAAATGGTCGCAACCATGATCATTAGCACCACTTGCATTACAAATGCAATCAGCAGGGCGGGCAGCCCCAGCAATACCAACAGGGGTATGACGATAAATTGCAGCAAGACAAATAACAGGAACCAGCTTAGAAAATACATCAGAAACGCCGATTTGTTGCGCCAGGACGCGACAAAAGAATAGAAAATGGCCTTGCCGATAGTGAGATCTTCCCAGCCGATCAGTTGAGGCACGTGCCAGAACATGAGGGTCACGACAAACAGCAAGATCGCCCAGCCCAACAGCAAGACGAGCGAACTGCCGTCTGGCAGGGTGTCGGCGGTAGCTTGGGCGCTGTCCTGGACGCCATAGACGATGCTGCTGATCTGGGCGATGGTCTGCTCATCCAGCAATGGGTATAGCAGCACGACGCTAAGCAGCAGCAAGAGGGCGGCGTAAATGAAACCGGAAAATGCCAGGCGGGAAATGACCTTGGGTTTTTGCAGGCTGGCTACCCAGCTTTTGGGATCAAGATGATTGAATCCTGTCGGCTTGCTCTGGATGTCTCGGCAGGCACTGACGACAATCAGGCTGGCGATGGGCATGGTAATAATGAACAGCCCAACACCGAGTACCGGGATTTGCATCAGGATCTGGCTGATCATATTGATGACAAACAGCAGCGCGAGCAATGCAAAAGGTTGCTTGCGAAAGATCTGGAAGGCATCTTTTA
>NZ_JBQEAU010000183.1:0-4181 GCF_052108595.1 Advenella sp. | reverse complement strand
TGGCAACTGGCTTAGCCAGGACAGGTTGAATTCACGCTCTGCAAGCCGCTGGGTGCGGTCGGACTCATAAGCCGAAGGATCCACGTCCTTGTCGCCGATCCGGACCAGACGCCCCCGCACCATGGGGTCAAGCAGCGGCGTGCCCAGTCCGG
Source organism: Advenella sp. (assembly GCF_052108595.1). Classification (NCBI taxonomy): domain Bacteria; kingdom Pseudomonadati; phylum Pseudomonadota; class Betaproteobacteria; order Burkholderiales; family Alcaligenaceae; genus Advenella; species Advenella sp. Next base: position 4,029 of record NZ_JBQEAU010000183.1, on the reverse strand, counting down.
CCTTGACGAACATTTCGCCCAGCGCCGGTTTCTGATCCTGCTGAATATTGATCAGGAAACGGTTCGGCGCATCGGGAGGCAGGTTGTTCTGCCAGGCCGCCAGCAGATCGGTGCGTAGCAGGCCCAGCAGCAGGATAATCATGATGCCCAGTGTCAGCGCGCATATCTGCACCACCGTCATGCCGCGTCGGTTCACCAGGCCTGCCAAAGCAAAACGCAGGACCGGCCGCGACACCAGCCGGTGGCGCAATTGGGCCAGCAGGCGCAGGATGGCCCAGGTGATTGCCGCACATACCAGCATGGCCCCGATGAAACCTGCGGCGCTGATCAAGGCCAGTGTGGTGTTGCCGGTATGCAGCAACAGCAAACCGACCCAGATGACAATACCGACCCCAATGGCGATCAATGGCCGACCTGCGCCGGGGTCCAGTTCGCGACGCAGCGCCTTCAATGGCGTCACCCGCGACAGGTGCATCACCGGTATCACGGAAAACCCGAAGGCCAGCACCCAGCCGGTCACCAGGCCAGCCACGCCCGGCGCCCAGGAGACCGCAGGCAAAGTTGCCGGAATCAGTCCGGCCAGAAAATACATCAGCACATAGTGCAGTGCCAGGCCCAGTACGACACCGGCAACCGAGGCAAACGTGGCGATCAGCAAAAACTCAATCGCAACCAGCTTCAGGATGGTTCCCTGGGTGGCGCCCAGGCTACGCATGACGGCAAGCCCGTCCTGGTGGCGCGCAGAAAACCGGCGGGCCGCAAGAGCAATGGCCACGCTGGCGATCATGACGCTTAAGACCGAGACCAGGGACAGGAACTGCTCAGCGCGATCGAGCGACGCCCGGATCTCGGGGCGGGCCGAATCGGTGCCAATGATCTGGCGCCCCTTGGCCGGCCTGGCTGTCAACCAGGTGCGCATTTGCGTGACTGCCTCGGCATCGCCGGCCATCAGCAGGGTTTCCTTGACCCGGCTGCCCGGCACCAGCAGCCCGGTGGCCTGCATGTCCGCTTCGTTCATCATCAGGCGCGGGGCAATATTTACAAAGGCGACATTGCGATCGGGCTCATTTTCAATGATTGCCGATACCTGCAGTGTTTTCATGCCGACGCGCAACTGTGCGTCTGGCGCCGCCTGCAACTGGGCCAGCAATGCCGGGTCCACCCAAACCGTGCCTGCCGGTGGAATGTTCTGCACAGCCTGTCTGTTCTGGCTTTTTGCGTTATCGCCCGCACCCTGGAGCGTGACCGTTCCCTTCAATGGATAACCCTCTGACACCACTTTGATGGAGGCCAGCCTGGACTGCCCGTCAAACGTCACCATGGAAGGAAACTGCCAGGTCTTGGCCGTTTGCAGCGCCATCGCGTGGGCCTGCTCGACGACCTCCGGTTCGATGGGCGTATCGGATTCGAACAACAGATCTGCGCCCAGCACCTGGCCGGCGTTGTCATTCAGGCCCGAAGAGACGCGATCGGCAAGAAAACCCACGCTGCAGACCGCAGTGACCGCCACTACCAGGGCCAGCGCCAGCAGACGCAACTCCCCTGACAGCCAGTCGCGGCGAAACAGGCGCCATGCCATTTGCCATATTGCCAAGGGACCCAAAATGTTCTCCTGAAATGTAGAGATTTATTTCAATAACAGCAACGCCACTGTCAGATACAGGACGCCGGCAAAGATGAGTTTAAGTGTACGCTCGGGCAGATAAAAAGCCAGGCGCACGCCCTGACGGATCATCAGCATACCGCCCAGGGACAAGGCAATGCCCACCGTCCAGTCGGTATTGCCGTGCCACGAATAAGTAATGAGTGCCACCAGTGTACCGGGAAGTATCATGGACAGCGCCATCGCCTGCGCCGATGTCTGCCGAAACCGGTAGACCACCGTCATGACCGGCACCAGAATGAGCGAACCACCCACGCCGAACAGGCCGCCGATCGCGCCTGAAATAGAACCCAGTATGACATATTGTATAAAGCCCATGCGCCGGAGAGGGCCGGCCTCGGCCGCTTCGCGTTTTTTGCCCTTGCGCAGGGTCTGCCACACATAAAAGGTGGCCACTGAACCCAGGAAAAGCGCGAACAGATTACGCAGCACGACGGGACTCATGTCCTGCGCCACCAGCGCAGCCAGGTGCGTTGCAACCACGTTGGCGGCCACCCCGATGGCCACGCTGCGAAAATCAATGGGCGAGCGCTTGTGGTAATTGCGCAGTGTGAGCACCACATTGGACGCAATCATGAGCAGGGCCGTCCCCTGGGCCAGTTGCTGCGGCATGGAAAAAACCAGCGCCAGCATCGGAATGGCAATCAACCCGCCGCCGATACCGACAATGGCGCCCACAAACCCAATGGCTGCGCCCAGCGAAACAAACAACAGCAGATTCAGATACCAATCCATGCTTTCTCAATTCAAAACGGTTCGAGCCGGTAGCAATGCTGTTACCGCTCATCAAATATTCATGTCGAACGCGACCGGACTACAAACAGCACCAAGCCGCCATCACGACACGCCTGTGCGCAGCGCACCTGCGCCAGTCACTGGTCCTAAAACCAGTAGCCGGCCCTGAGGTTTATCGCCGCACCGCCCGTTCTGCGCTTGCTGCCTGCCGGTTGCCAAAATGGCACCGATTGTCGGGCCGCAAACAGCGCCCTGGATCGCCCGCCTTGCCTGCCCCACTATCGGTCTCGCGTTTGATAGCGATCAGGGGCGTGCGTCTGCCGTGGCCATCGTGCAGACCAAGCCCGTGTCTAGCGAATCAGCTCCAGCACTTCGTCCAGGCGAGAAACAGCCTTGATTTCCAGTCCTTCTATCGGTTGCCTGGGCGCATTGTGTTTGGGAATCAATGCCAGGCTGAAACCCAGCTTGGCCGCCTCGCGCAACCGCTCCTGCCCGCGCGGTGCCGGACGCACTTCACCGGCCAGCCCCACTTCGCCAAAGGCAATCAGCCCTTTGGGCAAAGGCTTGTTGCGCAGCGACGAGAGGATGGCCAGCAAGACGGGCAAATCGGTTGCGGTTTCGGTAATACGGACCCCGCCCACGGCATTGACAAAAACGTCCTGATCATAGGTCGCCACGCCCGCGTGACGGTGCAATACTGCCAGCAACATGGCCAGGCGGCTGCCGTCAACGCCCAGCGTCAGGCGCCGTGGATTGGGAACATGTGCGGTGTCGACCAGCGCCTGGATCTCGACCAGCAGCGGGCGGCTGCCTTCCTGGGTAGCAACCACGCAGGACCCGGGCACATTGTCGGTGTGCTGCGACAGAAACAGTGCTGAAGGGTTACTCACGCCCTTGAGCCCCTTGTCTGTCATGGCGAACACACCCAGCTCGTTCACCGCACCATAGCGGTTCTTGAAGGCCCGGATCAGACGGTAGGACGAGTCGGTTTCCCCTTCGAAATACAGGACCGTATCGACAATGTGTTCCAGGACACGGGGGCCGGCCAGTGTGCCGTCCTTGGTCACATGGCCGATCATGACCATGGCAACGCCGGTCTGCTTGGCAATGCGGGTCAGTTGCGCAGCGCATTCGCGTACTTGGGAAACCGACCCCGGAGCGGACGACAATTCTGCGGAATACAATGTTTGTATGGAATCGATAACGGCGACGGCAGGCTTGTACTGTTGCAACACTGCCTGAATGCTTTCAAGCTGAATTTCCGCCACCAGTTGCACCGCGCCGGTAGCCAGATCCAGGCGCTTGGCGCGCAAGGCAACCTGCTCTGCAGATTCTTCACCGGTGATATACAGCACCTGTGTGCGCAGCGAGAGCGCTGCCAGTGCCTGCAGCAATAGCGTTGACTTGCCGATACCCGGATCGCCGCCGATCAGCACCACACCACCGGGGACCAGCCCGCCACCGAGCACCCGGTCAAACTCGGATAAACCCGTGGGCTGCCTGGGTGTGTCGCGCGCTTCGATATCGGCCAGGTTCCTGACTGGCGCCGCTTCGGCCAGATGGGCGTAACGATTGGGCGTGGCCGGCGCGCTGCCCCGCTCTACGGTTTCCACCATGGTGTTCCATGCCTG
>NZ_JBQEAU010000182.1:0-4210 GCF_052108595.1 Advenella sp. | reverse complement strand
ACCAGGTGCAGATCGCTCACCGGGATGACTAGCGTCCAGGTTACGCCCAGGGCACCGAAATTTTCATTTGAAATAACGGCGCCGGCCTGCGTCAGGCGAACCCTGACTCTCTCGGCATCAGAGTAATTACATGTGCAATAGACGGTCGTTGAAGGCACGATGACCTTCTTTGGTGCCGCGTCCAGACACTTGGCGGCGCAACCTCCGTAGGCCCTTACCAGACCACCGGTACCCAGCTTGGTGCCGCCAAAGTAACGAATTACCAGTACGGCGACATCGGTCAACCCCTTGCCTTCAATCGCCTGCAGAATCGGCCTGCCGGCCGTGCCGCCTGGTTCGCCATCATCATTAAAGCGATAACCTTCAGCCGTTTTGTAAGCCCAGCAATTGTGCGTCGCCGTCGGGTCGCCAACCTCGGAAAAAAAAGCCAGCGCCGCTGCCGCATTGGCGGCGTGTGCGGCGTGCGCGATGAAGCGGCTCTTTTTTATTTCTTCTTCAAAACTGCACACGGCCGTCAGTGTTGACAATAATTCGGCCATCGACTTGCGGATCTCCTACTGCTCAATACCGCGCGAATTGAGGTAATCATCGTAACCGCCGTGATAGTCGTTCAATGTTCCATCTGGCATGATTTCGATGATCCGCGTGGCCAGACCGGAAACAAATTCCCGGTCATGTGACACGAAAACCAGGGTCCCGGCATATTTTTCCAGCGCAAACTGTAGCGACTCGATCGATTCCATATCCAGGTGGTTGGTCGGCTCGTCCATCAGCAAGACGTTATGGCGCCCCAGCATCAGTCGTCCAAATGTCATGCGATTCTTTTCGCCGCCAGACAGTACTGGGACATCTTTAACGATATCGTCTGCAGAAAACAGCAGCCGGCCCAGTACTGAACGTATCGCCTGGTCTTCGTCGCCCGGTTTACGGTGCTCGCCCATCCAGTCAAACACATTGACGTGTTTTTTGAAATCCTCTGACACGTCCTGCGGCATATAACCAATATCGGCATTTTCGGACCATTTGACCGAACCGCTATCCGGTTCCAGATCCTGGGCGAACAGCCGTAACAGCGTGGTTTTACCTACTCCGTTCGCACCAATAATAGCAATTTTCTGTCCGGCCTCTATCATCGCCGAAAAGCTTGTGATCACCGGCTTGTCATACGCCTTGCTTACCTTGTCCAGGGTGACGGCCAGGCGGTGTAACGGCTTGGTCTGTTCAAAGCGAATATACGGGTTCTGGCGCGACGAAGGCTTGACTTCAACCGTTTCGGCTTTGATGCGATCAATCTGTTTCAGGCGCGAGGTGGCCTGACGGGACTTGGACTTGTTGGCCGAGAACCGGCGGACAAAATCCTGCAGCTCGACAACCCGTTCCTTAGCCTTGGCGTTGTCCGATACCAGACGCTGGCGCGCCTGTGTTGAAGCCAGCATGTAGTCATCATAGGTGCCGGGATACAGGCGGATTTCACCATAATCCAGGTCTGCCATATGGGTACATACCTGATTCAGGAAATGCCGGTCGTGACTGATAATAATCATGGTGCTCTGATAGCCATTGAGCACCCCTTCGAGCCAGCGGATTGTATTGATGTCCAGGTTATTGGTCGGTTCGTCCAGCAGCAATACATCAGGATTGGAAAACAGCGCCTGCGCCAGCAGCACGCGCAGCTTCCAGCCTGGCGCAATCTCGCGCATCGGTTGGTTATGCTGCTCTACCGGTATATCCAGGCCAAGCAGCAATTCGCCGGCGCGGGCTTCAGCCGTGTATCCATCATATTCGGCAAACTTGGCTTCAAGTTCGGCCGCACGCATGTAGTCATCATCGGTCGCTTCCAGATTGGCATAAATGGCATCACGCTCGTGCATGGCCTGCCACATTTCCTCATGCCCCATCATCACCACGTCCAGCACCCGCATATCTTCGAACGCAAACTGATCCTGGCGCAACTTGCCCAGGCGAACGCCTGGGTCCAGCGAGACATTGCCCGACGAGGCTTCCAGATCGCCACCGATGATTTTCATGAAAGTGGACTTGCCCGATCCGTTCGCACCGATCAGGCCGTAGCGATTACCTCCTCCAAACTTGACGCTGACATTTTCGAAAAGAGGCTTGGGGCCAAACTGAATGGTTAAATTAGCGGTAGAAATCACGACTGTATTTGATGCCTTGAATGGGGTTATAAAAAATGCCAAACGCGTTCATAACAGCAGAACGCGTTGTTCGTATCTTGCACGCACCGCCGTGTGCGGTGCCGGTAATCATCAATATTAATGATGATCGTGGTGGTGATCGTCAATCACCAGATAGGCCATATCTGCCTCGGTGGCCAGACCGACCTTTTTGCCAATTGGCAGCGTAACACGCACGTCGCCGTGGCCGTAAGGCAGTCCGCCCACGACGGGCAGGCCTGTATTGGCGCGCAGCCATCGCACGACCTCGGGCATATCAAAACCCTTGTCCTGAGCACTGAGTTTGTACTCGGTAAAATGCCCCAGCACAATCGCCTTTTGCCGGGCCAGTACGCCGGCATGCAGCAACTGTGTCAGCATGCGCTCAACCCGGAAGGGGTATTCGCCGACATCCTCCAGGAACAAAATGCCGTTCTTGATTTTGGGAAGATAAGGCGTACCCACCAGAGACGCAATCATGGCCAGATTGCCGCCCCATAACGTGCCGCGGGTGTCGACCGCATCCGAGCCTTCGGACTCGAAACTGAGAATTTCCAGCTCACCGTGCATGACCTCAAGAAATATGTCATAGGTAAGTTCGTCTACCGTTTCCTTGCCGAAATCCAGCATATTGGGACCGGTATAACTGCTCATGCCGGTTTTTGCCAGCAAGGCAAGGTTGAAGGCGGTAAAGTCACTGAACCCGACATACCGCTTTGGATTGCGTTCGAGCAGTTTCCAGTCTATACGATGCAGTATTCGGCTCAGCCCATAGCCGCCGCGGGTGGGCATGACAATATCGCTCGAATGTTTTGCAGCACGGGCGATGGCAGCAAGCCGATTCTCATCGTCGCCACCAAACCGCATATCCCGCGACAGCGCAGCCTTGTCCACCGTGACTTTGACTCTGGATCTTTTCAGGTTCTTTACAGCGCGCTTCAATACTTCAGGGTCCTGCACGTACCCTGACGGCGACATGGTATAGACCTGCAGTTTTTTCGTGTAGCGCGTCGGCTGATACGCAACATCATCGGCCTCATCGAACAGAATCTGGGCGTCATTCAACTGTTCTTTAATACTTTCCTTTTTGCCAAGGGAAGAAGCATTGTTCATGGTCACGATTTCCTGCGTTCCTGAAAAAAGAGGCGAAGCAACTGGCCGCATTCGGTTTGCAACACCCCCGACACAATGACGGTATGGTGATTGATTTGTTTGTTGTCCTGCACCGCGATCACGCTGCCGCAGGCGCCGGTCTTCGGGTCTGCTGCACCGTATACCACCCTGCTTACTCTGGCATGCGTTATGGCGCCCATACACATAATGCATGGTTCCAGCGTTACGTACAGGGTAATACCGGGAAGCCGGTAATTGTCCAGATCCCGGCCACACTGGCGCAAGGCGATGATTTCGGCATGCGCAGTAGGATCACGGTCTGTAATCGTTCTATTGTACCCTTTTCCCAGCACATTCCCTGATGAATCGACGGCAACAGCGCCAACCGGCACCTCGCCCAGTGCGTAGGCCATGTGGGCCTGATCCAGCGCCAGCGCCATGAACTGCGCGTGATTCAACGGGGTAATTTGCATATTTTCGCGACGGTTGCGACGATGATCGACATGCATGCATTTTATCCGGGTATGGACCCAAACATAAAGCAAAAGCCGACAGGCTGCGCGATAAGCCCTTTTATGAGGGCTCGCACAACAGGGATGGCGGCGCTGGCACGATGTGGCTTGTCAGTGTGTCGGTGTTGTGCCCGCACGCCGTCACGGCAGCCTCGGCTTTCGCGCCCGCAGCCTAGGCACAGAGCCGCCAGACACGCTGTCCTTGCCTGTCAGGCTACCAGCGATGGGTATAGCTGACATTCAATACCGCCCCTGCCGCCGGCAGCCGACTGGTGTTGTTGCTATTGCGCATCAGTTGACTATACAAGGGATAGTAGTGGCGGTTCAGCGCGTTCTGGATGCCAAATGTCACTTTGTTTTTATCATCAATCGTCCATCGGCTGATCAGATCGACCGTTGTGTAGCCCGAGG
>NZ_JBQEAU010000181.1:0-4219 GCF_052108595.1 Advenella sp. | reverse complement strand
GTAACGATAGGGAGTGGGTTCGGTCATAACAATTCCTTGGCCCCATCCATGTGGGGCGATATGTCAAATGTGAGTTCTGAAAACGGTCTGGGTTACTTGATATCCAGTTCTTTCAGAACCTTGCTGTATCCGTCTGTTTCCATAGCCATCTTCTGCTCAAATGCCTCGCCATCAGCATACACATAGCCCAGATTCTGCTGTTTGATGGACTTGATCAGTTCCGGATCCTGCGCCACTTTCTCAAATGCTTCCTTGAGCACCCTGACCGCTTCGACCGGCATATTTTTGGGGCCCGCAACGCCGCGCCAGGTACCATAGGAGACGTCAATCCCTTTTTCTTTTGCGGTTGGTACATCCTTGAACTCTGGCACGCGTTCCTCGTTCATCACGACCAGCAGGCGCATTTTGCCGCTGCGAACGTATTCAGCCGCTTCAGCGGGACTGGTGGCCACGGCATCGACCTGTTTACCCAGCAACGCCAGCAGCGACGGCCCCGAGCCGGGATAGGGAACATGCGTCACCTTGGTGCCCGACTTGACCTCGAATGCACTGAGCGCAACATCGTAAACAGCGCCAGTGCCCGGGGTTCCCACATTCATGCCATCAGGGTTTTTCTTGGCAGCAGCCAGAAAATCCTCTACAGATTTATAGGGCGAATCATTGTGCACCACCAGTGTTGTTGGATCGGCGTTTAACTGAACCAGCGGCGTGAAATCCTTGTAAGAACGGTCAAACAGATTGAGCAGCGGCAATGTCACAAACTCGCCGGTCACCACAGCCAGGGTATAGCCATCCGGTTTCTGATTAAGCACATACTTCCACCCCACCGCGCCGCCCGCGCCAGACTTGTTAAGCACGATCATGCCTTTGGGAAAGTGCTGTTCCGCGGCCTTGGCAAAACTGCGGGCAACGGCATCGGTGCCGCCGCCAGGTTGAAACGGCACCACAAGTGTAATGGGCTGGGCAGGATAGGCATTTGCCGCTGCAGCCAGGGCGGGAACAGAGGCCAGGCCGCCACAGGCAATCAGTAAGGCCAGCACGGCACGACGAGGGTAGATCATGACAGATTTGTCTCCGGAGATATTCAATAAAGTAAAGGGAATTGGCATGGCGCGCTCGGCCACGATACGGGCATAAGCGCTTTGCCATCTAAATAAATCCATAATATGGATTTATTTCTATATTATGGATACAGTGTATAGACGTTGCGTTCACCAGCCATCTGGGGAAAACCCTTAATTACAGTCGAAATGATGACAAGTGAATTACGACAGGGTCCCGGCCCCACGTGCCCGAGCGTTGTCGTGGGGCATAAAAAAATCCGGCTGCCGGTTTCCTTCGTGGAAACTTACAGCCGGACCATATCCCTTTGTCCGATGCCGCTACCCTGAATCCTTATGCAGTATCTAGGCAGACTCGTGCAACTTCCAATACAGGAAATTATGCTGCGGGCCGAATACGCGCCGATAGACCAGCAAAATAGCCAGCACGCATGCGATAGCCGAAGAGGCGGTCAGCAGAAACATCAGCAGGATCTGGTAACGGATCGCCTGCTCGGGGTCCTGCCCCGCCAGGATCTGACCGGTCATCATGCCCGGCAGGCTGACCAGACCGATCACCATCATGCTGTTGATGGTGGGCACCATCCCTGCCCGCACCGCCATCTGCGCCGCTTCGCGATAGGCCTCCCAGCCGCTGGCGCCAAGCGACAGCATCATCTCTACGTGATCGCGCCGCTGCGTCAGTTCACTGGTAATGCGATCGAGCCCCAGCGACACGCCGGTCAGGGTATTGCCCATGATCATGCCCAGCACCGGGATCACATATTGAGGGGAATACCAAGGCTGTATACGCATGATCAATACCAGGCCAATGGCCATGACCAGCCACGACGGTATCCAGATTGAAAACAGGGCATCCAATTGCATGCCCCGGTAACGAATGCGACTGCGGTTTCTGGCGGCAAGCCCGGCAATGACGGTCATCACAGTCATGATCGCGAGCACGATATACCATTTGTCGGCAGCAAACACCCATTTGAGAATCAGACCGATGGCAAACAGCTGCACCACCATCCGTACAGAGGCAATCAACAATTGCCTTTCCAGCTTTAAGCGCAACAGCAATGAAATCAATCCGTTGGCCAGGATAAGCAATGCCGCCAGACCGATTTCACCGATCGATATTTCCATATATTCAAGGTTCATTCTTGCCCTTCCGCTATTTCATCGGTCGTGAGGCGGCCGCTTTTCATTTGCCATACACGATTCCCAACCCGGGCCTTTTGCTGCTCATCGTGGCTGATCCACAGCGTCGCCGTGCGACGATCGTTCACATACATCCAGTGCTCAATCAGCTTTTCCACCAGTTGCGCTGTAGACTCATCCAGCGCTGAGGTAGGCTCGTCCAGCAGCAAAAGACAGGGATCCAGCTGCAATACGCGCAACAGGCAGACTAGTTGCTTCTCTCCTCCTGATAGCGTGTCCGAATCCTTGGCCAGAAAGGCGCTGGGGCGGTCAATAGCGTGCAGAAACCGTTCGATTTTCTGTCGATCGTACTTTTTATCCCGGTTCACGGTAAGTCCGAAAGGAAAGGTCAGATTGCCTTCGACGCTGGTCTGCAGCAGCACCGGGCTTTGCCGGATATAGGCAATTTGAGCTCGGTAGCGACATGCGTCGGCCCGTTGTACCGGCTTGCCGTGAAGGATCAGTTCGCCAGCATCGGGCTTGTCCAGTAAGGCCAGGGTCCGTACAAATATACTTTTTCCGGAGCCAGAGGCGCCGGACAACGCGATACGATCACCGGGCTCGACTGTACAGTTTGCCGGATGCAGCAATATATGACCGCTTAACGGATCGTTGCGACTGAGATTTTTTGCCTGCAATAATGCAGGCGTCTTTATTTCTGGATTATCGGTTACCACAACTTATGCTTACCATCGTTGACGACGGCGTCGCAGGACAACCGTCAAAAGGCTGCTGACCATGCAGCGACACCATCGGGCCACAGTCAAGCCGGCTCACCGCCACTCACTGCGAACTCGCACAATATACACCGAAAGCGGCGTCCGGGCGCGCCAACAGCAAACTCAGACAGTCGGTTTAGCTTCATTACCGCGCACCAGGTGGGGAATGCGTAATACAACGTCCCGGTCCTTTTGTTTTTCGGCCTCGGGAAGCATCGCCCATTCCACCAGAGAAGGATGCAAGCGCCGCCGGTCATCACGCAGAGTGCCGTAACGCCAGCCCGCCAGGTAACGTTGCGCCATCCAGCGTGTATGCTCCACCTGTGCGAGCATTTCGACCTCGTCGGCGGTAAATGAGCGCGCGTCCTGCACGCCTGCCCCCTCCTCCTGTGTTAGCGCCAGCTTCCCGCACATGGCCAGTTTGTAGGCAATATGGTCCGCCTGTGCACGGTTCGCGTCCTTGGCCTGTTCATTCAACATGTCCCACGATTGTTTATAAGCGTCGCTTTCGCTGAGCGAACCCTGCTGCGGTGCAAGTTGCTGCAGATAGTCTTCATGAATGCTGCGCGCCGTGACATCCAGCCGTTCCTGTGTAATCAGCTCCACCTGGCACACCGATTCCAGACTGCCAAAAAAAATCAGGCGGTTCAATCTGCTCTGACGGGACTTGAGCAGCGCATTCAGGCCATCATTGTGATAGTTCAAGGCGAACACACGAAACGCGGCTGCGGGCATCGCATGCAATATTTCCAGCGACAGTTTCAGATTGGCCGAATCGTCGTCAAATGCGACAATCACCACGGGGACAAGATGAGCCGGTGGATCAATGACTAACTCATTCAATATATGATCATAAGCGCCATCAAACGGCATATACTTGATCGACGACACCATTGCGGCGCCCGGATACTCGGCAGCCAGTTGCCTGCCGGCCTGCTCGGCGTCTGCACCATACACAATAATGTCGGGTGAGGCCGGGTTGATCGTATGCATCACCTGCAGGGCCTGTACCAGCAAGGCTTTGGCCGTGTCTCCGGTGCCAAAGACAATTAGCCGAAAGGCAGCATTGGGATCGCACATATTCTGGGCATAATCATAAGCAAGTCGTGCAAAGAACTGCCGTGCAATCATCTGATGGTGATTGAAAAACCTCAAGTCAATGCCGTTTTTCTTTTCATCTTCGAAATAGTCCGATTGCTGGAGCATGGCGCTGACCTTGGCGTTGCCTATATGCAGGAAACAGCGCACCTGATA
>NZ_JBQEAU010000180.1:0-4322 GCF_052108595.1 Advenella sp. | reverse complement strand
GCCTTCAACTATCATCTGGCGGACGTTCATAAATCTCGATCTGTCCTAAAGCAGAAACTGGGCTGCCTGAGCTATTTCCTTGGCGCTTGCCATCCGCTTCATGGGATGCAGACTTGCGATGAACGCAAGGGCATCCGGGTTGCCTTCTCCGGCTGCGGGGGTGATCGTGCCACCCGGTAGCAGCGCATTGACACGGATGTCATCTGCGGCATGGTCCGAAGCCAGCGACTGCATCAGCCCGATCAGACCGGCCTTGGATGCAGCATAGGCCCCCATTCCTGGCATGCCACCATTGCTGAAGCCGACAAACGATGACGTGAAGACAATCGAGCCGCCTCCGTTTTTGCTCATGGCAGGTATCTGCGACTTAGCCGCCAGGAAGGCAGCGGTCAGATTGACCGCGATGACATCGTTCCAGTTGCGCATTGTCATGGCCGGCACCGGCCCCATGTCCCCGATGATGCCGGCATTGTTGAACGCGCCATCGAGCCGACCGAATTCGTTGATGGCAAGATCTGCCAGCGCATCGGCATAGCCTTCATCCTTGACGTCGCCAGCCAGATAAACGGCTTTGCCGGTGCCTGCAATTGCCTTTGTCAGAGCGTCCAGTTCTGCACCCCGGCGCGCGCCCAGCACCACATTGGCGCCTTCGGCCACAAACAGGGCGGCTGCTGCTGCACCGAGTCCGCTACTTGCTCCGGTGATGATGATTGATTTGTTTTTCAGTTCCATGATGTTCTGCTCCTGTGCTAGTTTGGAACCTGAACTATCTCACGGCAATGCAATGACATGCTATCCGTTTCTTGCACGGAAATTGGTCTGGCATTTCTTGGCCGTGCTGGCGTGCGCACGACAGGTTCAGCGTGGGCTGATTTGATTGCGCAGTATGGCGGGCGCATCGGCCAACAACGTGTCGATGGCGACACGTGTTTTGGCAGGCAGGAACCGGGTCTGCGGCCACACTATATATATTTCAGTTGGCAATAATTGCAGTTTGGGCAAAACCGCGTTCAATTGCCGGGTACGTATGAACTGCAGCAGTTGCCAGTCGGGCAGCCAGGCCAAACCCACGCCGGCGATGGCGGCGTCGGTCAGGGAATGCAAATCGTCCAGTCTTAAGCGAATATCTACCGTGGGGCCTTGCGTGTTGGCAAAAAGCGTCTGCCAGACCAGATCCTGTCCGGCGCGATGATACGCAATGGCGTGATGCCCGTTGAGCGCGGCCACGCTGTCGGGTACGCCGTGGCGGGCCAGATACGCGGGCGAGGCGCACAGTACCTGATGTTGTCGTCCAAGTGGTCGCGCAACCAGGCTGCCGCTGTCGGCCAGGGGACCGATCCGCACGGCAAGATCCAGTCCATCTTCAATCAGATCGGCAACCCGATCACTGTAGATTATCTCGATTCGCAGTTCGGGGTAACGCTCAATCAACGGAGTCAATGTCGGCGTGATGCAGTGTCGGCCAATCAGTTTCGGTGCGCTGACGCGCAACACGCCTTGCGGCTGTAACCGCCCGCTATTGAGTTCGGCATCAGCCGCATCCAGCTCGGCCAGCGCGCGCAGGCAGCGCTCGTAATAGACTTGTCCTTCGGTTGTCAGTTTTTGCTTGCGGCTGGTGCGTTGAAACAGCAATACGCCCAGACGCTGTTCCAGTCTGGCGATGGTTTTGCCTACCGCCGAACGGGTGAGGTTCATGCGCTCGGCAGCCAGCGAGAAGCTGCCGGCTTCGACGGCGCGAACAAAAGTGGTAATGCCGTTCAGACGATCGTTGTTCATGGTCAAGATGGTTTCCTCTCGGGCTACACAGCAGAGAATAAAGGGCGCCCAGCCCGATTCGATAATCTTATACGATTTCTGTGTCGCGCGTAATCCGCAAAATTTACCTCTCTTACCAATAAGGAATCACCATGAACACACTTTCTTTTATTACTGTGGGTGACGGCACCCGCCTTGCGTACCGCTTTGACGGCCAGGCAGATAAGCCAGTATTGATGCTGTCCAATTCTATCGGCACCACGATGGCGATGTGGGATCAACAAATTTCCAGTCTGTCAGAAAGTTTTTATATTTTGCGTTATGACGCGCGCGGGCACGGCGCGTCCGATGCACCGGCCGGTGCCTATTCGCTGGACCGTCTGGGCCGCGATGTAGTCGAACTGCTGGATGCGTTGCATCTGGGTCGCGTCCACTTTCTGGGGCTGTCACTTGGCGGCTTTGTCGGACAATGGCTGGGGATATACGCGCCGCAACGACTGGAAAAATTGATTCTGGCCAATACGTCTTCTTATCTGGGGCCATCGCCGCAATGGGATGCACGCATCCGACAGTTGCAGAGCTCACCAGATATGGTAGCGGTCGCGCAAGGCTTTCTGGAAAGTTGGTTTTCTGTAGAATTTATAAAGACGCAGCCAGAGACAGTTGAAATATTTCGTGCAATGCTGCTGACCACGCCGCCGCATGGACTGGCCGGCAGTTTTGCCGCAGTGCGTGATACCGATCTGCGCCGTACGGCACCCCTGATCAATTTACCGGTGTTGATTATCGCCGGACAATACGACACGGTGACGGCCTTATCACACAGTGAGGCCCTGGCTGCCTTGTTACCGCAGGCTCAACTCAAGGTGTTTCCTGTGGTGCATCTTTCCAATATTGAGCGACCATCTGAATTTATGCAGTGGGTCAGAGAATTCTTGCGATAGTGATCACGGGGGATGGGTTTGCCAGTCCGCTTTGACGTATCAAGGCATGGCGTTTTCTGGCCGATCGTGGTTTATATGCTGTCTGAAATAAAGCATGGAGAATGACGCGTCCATATAAATAAATAAAACGATTGGCCTCAAAAGCAATAGGGTATTTTGCCGGCATTGCAACTCATTAAGAAGCAGCGGGGAACGTTTCGGTTTATATTTGAAGCCGAACGCACAACTGCAGCAGGACAGCATACCCGGAGAGGGCAAGGGGAAACAGCGGACCACAACAGGAGCAAGGTGATGGCCGCTTCGGTAACGCTTTGACAATCTTCCCTATATGCGCATATTGCATTCGTGACGGTCTGTCAGGAAACCGTCGTATCTGCTGGTTTTTTTCAACGATGCCCGAACGCGATGCGATGGTCCGTCACTTTTGATGTTGTCGATATTTCATACAGTAGTTCGTACAGCAACTATAGGCAAGGAGACACCTATGAATACTCATCCCCGCAACTGGCGGCCATCGGCCCTCATCTCTTGCAAAGCGGCATTGGCAACCGCAGCCATTGTTTTTACCACGTTGCTCGCACCGCTGCCGGTAAACGCGGCCGAGCCCGCAGGCAGCGCGGGCGCTTCCTCGTCGGAGTCAGTTGGCGATAAGCCCCGTATCATTATTCTTGCAACCGGGGGCACCATTTCCGGCGCTGCCGATGCACGGTCGGCCATTGGCTATAATTCGGGCGAAGTATCGGGCCAGCAGTTGGTCCAGGGCGTTCCTGGCATTGAAAAACTGGCAACAGTCAAGTCTGAGCAGATTTCCAATATCGGCTCTCAGGACATGAACGATAAAGTATGGTTTTCGCTAGCCAATCGCATCACGCAGATTTTTGAAGGCAATGAAGCCGACGGCGTGGTCATTACCCACGGCACCGATACGATGGAGGAAACTGCCTTCTTCCTGCACAATGTACTGAATTCGGCAAAACCGGTGGTGCTGGTCGGTTCCATGCGTCCGGGCGGCGCGCTCAGTGCGGATGGGCCGCGCAATCTGTATGAAGCGGTACAGGTTGCAGCAAGTGCTCAGTCCAAGGCGCGAGGCGTAATGGTCGTGATGAATGATACGATTCACGCACCACGCTGGGTCACCAAAACGAACGTCACCTCGGTCCAGTCATTTCAATCGCTGAATGCAGGTCCGCTTGGCTATGTGGATCCCGCCTCGGTGCGTTTCCTTGGTCCTGCTGGCCAGGCGACTCAAGCGCCGTATGCCTTGCCCAAGGACGGTCAGTTGCCGCGCGTGCAAATTATTTATGCGCATAGCAATATGGACGCCTCGCAAATTGATCATGCAATAGAGAATAACGCCAAGGGGATTGTGATTGCTGGCGTGGGCGATGGTAATGTGTCCAAACAGGCCATGGAGGCCATGTTGCGGGCAGTGCAAAAGGGCATTGTGGTTGTTCGTGCAACGCGCGTGCCTTCCGGGTTTGTGAATCGCAATGTGGAAGTGGACGATGATAAAAGCGGTTTTGTCGTGGCCTATGACCTGAACCCGCAAAAGGCCCGGGTATTGACCCAGCTTTTGCTCGCCAACGGGGTGAAGGCAGCGGACAAAGTGCAGCAGGCATTTGC
>NZ_JBQEAU010000179.1:0-4340 GCF_052108595.1 Advenella sp. | reverse complement strand
CTGCAGACCTGGCGCGCGTCGATCATCCCGTTGGTTGCGGTGCCGGTGTCGGTCGTTGGCACCTTCGCGGGGCTGTACCTGTTGGGCTTCTCGATCAACACCCTGAGCCTGTTCGGACTGGTGCTCGCGATCGGCATCGTGGTCGACGACGCCATCGTCGTGGTCGAGAACGTAGAGCGCAACATAGAGCAAGGGTTGACCCCGATGGCCGCCGCGCATCAGGCGATGACGGAGGTTTCCGGTCCGATCGTCGCCATTGCACTGGTGCTGTGCGCGGTATTCGTGCCCATGGCGTTCCTCTCGGGGGTGACCGGCGAGTTCTACAAGCAGTTCGCCACCACCATCGCCATCTCCACGTTGATCTCGGCGGTCAACTCCCTGACCCTGTCTCCTGCCTTGGCTGCGCTGTTGCTCAAGCCGCACGATGCCCCAAAAGATGCCCCGTCGCGCGTGATCGACCGCTTGTTCGGCTGGCTATTTCGTCCGTTCAACCGGTTCTTCCAAAAGAGTGCTGCTCAATATCAGGGCGCCGTATCTCGCGTGCTGGGCAGGCGCGGCGCGGTATTCGTCGTGTATGCGTTGTTATTGCTCGGTACCGGCGTGATGTTCAAGGCGGTACCAGGCGGCTTCGTACCCGACCAGGACAAAGGCTATCTTGTCACCGGTGTCATCTTGCCAGCAGGAGCATCGCTCGAACGCACCGACGCGCTGCTCAGAAAGGTTGTCGACATTGCCATGAACACAGAGGGCGTGGCGCATACGGTGACATTTCCAGGCTTGAACCCATTGCAGAACACGAATTCACCGAATACGGGTGCGACTTTCCCTGTCCTGAAGCCGTTTTCTGAACGCAAACGCAGTGCCGCGCAAATCAATGCTGAAATCAACCAGAAGATTTCTGCATTGCAGGAAGGCGTCACGTTCTCAATCTTGCCGCCGCCGATCCTGGGGCTTGGCAATGGCGCGGGCTATTCCTTGTACGTTGAAGACCGCGCAGGCATGGGATACGGCGCACTGCAAAACGTCATGGGGGCGCTGCAAGGCGCTATTTCTCAGACGCCTGGCATGACCTATCCGGCCAGCAGCTATCGGGCCAACGTGCCGCAGTTTGATGCTGAAGTGGATCGGGTCAAGGCCAAGGCTCAAGGTGTGCCGTTGACCAGCGTATTCGACACGTTACAGACCTATCTCGGGTCGGCTTACGTCAATGATTTTAACCAGTTCGGCCGTACCTGGCAGGTAATAGCACAGGCAGACGCCGAGTTCCGCGACGATATTGAAGACATCGCCAATCTGCGCACCCGCAATGACCGAGGCGAGATGGTGCCGATCGGCAGCGTCGTGAAGATCAAACAGACCTTCGGCCCCGATCCGGTGCTGCGCTTCAATGGCTATCCGGCCGCCGACCTGGCCGGTGGCGCTGATCCGCGCGTGTTATCTTCGAATGAGGTGATGGGCAAAATCGCCGAATTGGCGCAGAAGGTGCTACCGCCTGGCATGCAAATCGAATGGACAGATCTTAGCTACCAACAGGCGACGCAAGGCAAGGCGGCATTAGTGGTATTCCCGCTCGCCGTGCTGCTGGTGTTCCTGGTGCTTGCCGCGTTATACGAGAGTTGGACGCTACCGCTGGCCGTGATCCTGATCGTGCCAATGTGTCTGTTGTCCGCGCTGTTCGGCGTGTGGCTGACCGGTGGCGACAACAATGTATTCGTACAGGTCGGCCTGGTGGTGCTGATAGGCCTGGCATGCAAGAATGCGATCCTGATCGTGGAATTCGCCCGCGAACTGGAAATGCAGGGCAGCGGCATCATCGAGGCGGCGCTGGAAGCCTGCCACCTGCGTCTGCGTCCGATAGTCATGACCTCCATTGCCTTTATCGCTGGCACCGTTCCGCTGCTGTTCTCCCATGGTGCCGGCGCCGAAATTCGTGCCGCTACTGGCGTCACGGTGTTCGCCGGCATGTTGGGGGTCACCCTTTTCGGCCTGTTTCTGACCCCCGTGTTCTACGTCGCCTTGCGTAAACTGTCCGGACGCAAGCTAGTCCAACATGGCAAATCAACCTTTGCCAACGATCCGCAACTTGCCAGAAAGGATAATCCGATATGAAGGTCTATATAGGTACTGCGCCGGAGGGTTTGCTTTGACCGCCTGCACATGGAACAGGCTGTAGGCGGCGCTGCGAACGCCATCGTGATCATTGGCGCAGCCGGGGGGTAGGCTCAAGACGATCCAACTGGCACGCGCCTTAACCAATCTGACTGTCATTGCTACGGTAAACAAGCGTCGATTATCACCGAGCCTCTGTTACCAGGGAACCGTGCGACCAAGATAATCAAGATACTCAAGTCCTGGTCGGTCCTGCTTTTTCAAGAGCACATTGACCAAGCTGGGGATGGTTTCTTCCACAGTCAGCGGCGCATCCGCTCCACCGAGGTCGGTTTTTATCCAACCCGGGGCCATCACTACCATCGCACGCGCACTGCCGGCTTGCCGCGCAGCAAAGCTACGCATAAACATATTTAGCGCCGCTTTCGTTCCTCGATATAACTCGCGCTGTCCCCCTGTGTTATTTGTAATACTTCCTTGTCCTGATGACATAACGCCAATAAGGCCGGTTGCCGCTACATACTTTTCCAGGGATTCGATGACTCTCATGGGAGATAGTGCATTCGTCAGCATAACGTGCATGAACTCTTCAGTGGAGACCTCTCCTATCGTTTGGGTCGGATCACGGTTAGTCGTGCCAGCATTCACAAATAAGATATCAAAGACTGATTCCGACAATCTATCGTGCAACGCACCGATTTGTTCAGGTTTACAGATGTCCAGACCTTCGACGCGAACCCGGCCCGGGTGTTCTTGGGCCAGCTTATGAAATTGCTTGTTACCGCCCTCTTCCCGAACCGTGCCGGTAACGCGCCAGCCGTGGCGGATAAACTCTTCTGCCATGGCAAAACCAAGGCCGCGTGATGCCCCTACAATAAGAACGTTTTTGTCATGATTTACTGCTGCCATGGGTCGTACCTCCAATATGTCGGTTGTCGATTTCCAAAAAAAAACATCATCTGGAACCTGTTCAATTGTAGTCATTCATGGTACAAGGCGGAAGACGCAACATCTGCATTAATAAAGTGCATGAAACGCCATAACACGAGGATTTTTGTTGGGGGCACGCTGTGACAGGACCTGATCTTAATTTACTGACCGCGCTCGATGTCCTTCTTTCGGAAGTGAGCATCGCCAGGGCTGCACGTCGTCTCGGACTCAGTTCATCGGCGATGAGCCGCACGCTCAGTCGTCTACGTACCGTTACCGGTGATCCGTTACTGGTCAGGGCCGGGCGACAGATGGTGCTGACGCCCCACGCGGTAAATATTCGCAATCGTACCCGGCAAACTGTGCATGAGGCATGTTCTGTTCTTTCATCCACAGAAGCTGACCTGGATGTAAAAACGTTGGATGCCGCCTTCAAGCTGCGTGCCAACGAAGGTTTCGTCGAGACTTTTGGCCATACTCTGATTACCACCATCGCAAAAGAGGCTCCCGGCGTTTGCCTCAGTTTCATGCAAAAACCGGAAAAAGATACCCGATATCTAAGAGAGGGAACCATCGACCTGGAAATCGGCGAGTTGAAAAATATGGGGCCGGAGATACAGACACGCGCCTTGTTCAGGGATCGTTTTATCGGCGTTGTCAGGAAAGGGCATTCTCTCGAGCACGAGAGGGTAATCACACCTCAGATATATGCCTCCTGCAGGCATATTGTCACGTCCAGGCGGGGCGCAGCCGAGGGGCCGGTGGATGATGCACTGGCCCGGGCGGGATTGGTTCGAAAAATTGCGGCTATCGTACCCGACTTCAATACATCGCTGGTGATCGCGCGACAGTCCGATCTGGTAGCATTGGTACCCGCGCTATTCTTTGCAGGCAAGCTACTCAGAGACGAAGAAGGTCCTGCACTTCACGCTTTCGTTTTACCTGTTACCACGCCGGAAGTCGTCGTATCACAGATGTGGCATCCACGTTTGAAAATGGACCCCGCACATCGCTGGCTCAGACAGAAAATATTAGAATGCTGCCAGAGTAAGGTCGCTGAATTACGGCAACTAGCGCAAAGGCATATTCGGGTTGAGAAATCACGGAACCCTTCTATATAAAAATATTGGCAAGATACATGCTTGCCGAAATTGTTGCTTTAAATGCAGAGTCTGAACATTTGCATTGGTTGAGAGAGTCCATGCATTAATTGTGGAATATTCTCACTTAATGTGGAATTCGACACCTGTAGAGTTTCATATTAAGTGAGAATGCGTAGATTGATTATAAAAGGTTTTTTC
>NZ_JBQEAU010000178.1:0-4634 GCF_052108595.1 Advenella sp. | reverse complement strand
GGTATCAGAGGCGCTACCATTTTCTCCAAGCACAATGTCAGGTGCATTATCGATGGCTTGCTCAAGAGAGGCATCGTCAGGCAATTTTTGACCCCACAGCAAGGCCCATGGCTTTTGCGCCATGGCTTGCGTAGCCTGCTCAATAGGTTTAAGCAGTTCGGCCTGCGCGATGATGGCTTTAACGTCGGCATGGTTCAAGGCATAAGTTAATTCGCGGATGCTGTAATCCGGGTTGACCGGCACCATGGTCGCGCCAAGGCGAGCCAGCGCAAACAACGCCAGTAGATGGGATATGTCATTGCGCCCCACGACAGCCACGCGGTCGCCTGGGCCAATGCCCCGCCCTTTTAGCACGCGCGCAAGCCTGTCATAACGCTCGCGAAATTGTCTCCAGGTAAGCGATACTTCCGACTGGATAATAAAAGTGTCGTCTTGCCTGTTTTGGCAACGACTTGAAAATGCCTCGTGTAGCGTCCCGCCGTGAGGGGGAAAGCTGCGCAGAACGTCAATCGGACTTTTCATTACCAGTACCCCGAACGTGGGAGAGTATATGTAGTTTACTTTAAATACACCTTAGTGCACAATAGTATACAGCTGGATCCTTGAGGTTTGATCACTCTACAAAAAATGACAAATGCAAACTATGCAATGGAGAGACATGATGAAACACCTATTAAAGGCAGTACTACTGGCAACTTCGCTCCTGACCACGGCCGGTTATGCCGCAAGCGCGAGCGACTACCCCAATAAACCAATACGTATCATCGTGCCCTTTGCTGCCGGCGGGGGCGGCGACTTTATTGTGCGTGCCTGGGCGGACAAGTTTTCCGCCGAGGTCAGGCAGCCCGTGATTGTTGATAACCGCGGCGGCGGCAACACCGTGATCGGCACTGAAGCTGTGGCCAAAGCGGCACCTGATGGCTATACCTTGCTTATCGTCAGTCCCAGCTTTGCGACCAATCCCACGCTGCTGCCCTCACTGCCCTATAGAACGCCGGAGGATTTCATGCCCGTCGGACTGGTTATTACCTATGCCATGGGGCTGGCGGCGCGCTCGAGCCTGGAAGCCGACGATATTCAGACGCTGCTTTCCAACGCCAAAAAGGATCCCAGGCAATTGACAATTGCCACGTCGGGCGCTGGCTCAGCCAGCGATCTGGCTGCTGAGCTGTTCCGTGTGGCCACACAACTGAATTTGCTGAAAGTGCCCTATCGCGGAGCCGGGCCGGCCTTGTTGGACGTCGCAAGCGGACATGTCGATATGACATTCACCGGACTGTCCCAAATCAAGGGACAACTGGATAACAAGCGCGTCAAACTACTGGGAACTTCCGGGAGCCAGCGGCTGCAGTCGGCGCCCGATACACCAACAATCGCAGAGCAGGGTCTGAAAGACTTCGAGGCTCTGGTATGGTGGGGGATTCTTGCGCCTGCAGGCACACCGTCGGACATTGTTGTGAAAATAAACAGCGCGCTCAAAAAAAGCCTTGCCGATCCCGAAGTCGGCAGACGACTGGCCGTTATTGACGGCGAAGTCCAAGTTTCGTCACCCGAAGCGTTTCGCGACCTGATCAATAGTGAAATTGCCCGCTGGAGAGCGATTTTGAAACCTGATGCGAAAAACACCGCAGAGCGCTGACTCAACCAGCGCGCATAACGGCGCAAAAGCCATCGCAGTGGAAGCGTCCTAGAACACGGACGCCGCAGGCCGCCGCCCAATGGTGCTTGACAAGCCGGGCATCCTGATTAATCTGTCAATACTGCGCAAGTATCTGCATTAGCGCCTGGCCGATCTGCGGCAGAAACAAGATGTCTTCCGACACCGCCTTGCCATGGGAAAAAACCACAATCGTGATGGCGCCGTAGGCATTGCATTGAGCTTGCGACAACAGAAAGTGGGCACTGTCGTGCCGGTTGTAACTGGAGAGCGCATCGCCGGTCCAGCCGTTCCACCCCGCCTTGGAATAGTATTGCAGATTCTCAGGCAAACGCTCTCCCAGAAAACCGTTTACCTGAGAATGCGGAAGGCTTTTGAAGTTCTCTGCCAGAGATCGTTTCAGGAACTGCGCTGCCGCCAGGCTTGTCGCGGAATCCAGGAACCTGCCGGTACAAATTTCACTAAGCAGGCGTGCCACAAAATCGCTACTAAGGCAGTTGTGATTATTCTTTCCATCCAGTGTGACAAACCGTTTTTCCCTGCCGTAGCGATCATCATCCATCAACTTCTGGCAGATATTCATTTCCCGGGCCTCGGGCCAGCCCAATTCTGCAAAAAACCGATTCACGCCCTGGCGCTGCGCTATCCATTGCGCCATCTCCGCATCCGGCAATAGCGTGTCTCCGGTAGTTCCGGTCAACAAGTCAATCACATAATTGGTCGCATTATTGCTAGACCACATAATCATGTCCGTGATAGCGCGATTCAATTCAGGATGCGGCGTTATTTTACCGTCACGCAACGCCGCCTGCGCTGCCGCCAGGTACGCCACCTTGACAACGCTGGCCGGGTAAAAATGCCGTTGCCCCTGCCATGAAAACCCTTCCAGACTTCCGCTGGCCTGCTGGCCCGGATCCGACCGCGGAAACAAATGCAACGTCAGGCCCGAATCGGCCACATCATGGCCAAGCGGCACAAAGATCTGCCGGGCAGACGACAGCAGTTGTTGTCCGATTTGCATTGATCGTTCTGTCTGATGGTAATACATAAAGAATTTCCTAGATTTGCGCCAATCTTATGCATCTGGCGCGGTGCGTGCCCGAGACGGGCGTCAAGTCCGGATGGCTTTGCCCGCAAGCCGGTATTACATAAGGACAACGACTGGAAAACGCGCAGCCAGCAATAGTCTCATGCGGATCGGGCAATTCACCCTCCAGGATGGAGGACGGGGTCTTGATTGACGGGTCGGCAACCGGAATGGCGGAAAGCAACGCCCGCGTATACGGATGCCGGGGCGTGGAAAAGATATCCTCTTTTGTCCCTTCCTCTACGATCTGGCCCAGGTACATGACCAGGACACGGTCGCTCACGCGTTTGACCACGTTCAGATCATGGGCCACAAACAGGAAAGCCACCCCCAATTGTTGCCTGATATCCTCGAACAAATTGATAATCTGCGCCTGTACAGAAGCATCCAGCGCAGAAACCGGTTCGTCCGCAATCACCAGTTGCGGCCTGACCGCGAGCGCCCGCGCAATAGACACGCGCTGGCGCTGACCGCCACTGAGAGCGTGTGGAAATTTCTGCTTCAGCGACTGCGGCAAGCCGACAATGCCCAGCAGGCGATCAACCTCGGTGTTCAATGGGCTTTTATCGTGCGCCGCTTTATGCGTGGCCAGCGCCTCTTTAAGCAGACGCCCGATCGTAAACCGGGGATTGAGCGACGAGTAGGGATCCTGGAACACCATCTGGATTTTGGTGCTGCGCTCGAATCGCGAAAACGCGTGCATTGGCCTGCCATCAGACCAGGTTACCGTCCCGCCCGATGGCGGTTGCAAGCCGACGATGCATTTTCCCAATGTACTTTTGCCACAACCGGACTCTCCGACCACGCCGACGATCTCGCCCTGACTCACCTGTAGCGATACGCCCTTGAGGGCCTGCAGCGCTGTTGTCGATTTGCCGCCAAGCCAATCGCCAAGCCGGCGATTGCCGCCGTAACGCTTTTCCAGCTTGTCCACGGTCAGCAGAATCGGAGACTGTGATTGAGTTACCACAATATTTCCTCCTTGCGATGACAGGCGCACGCATGCTCGCGGGTCAGTTGTTCATTATCAGGAATCTCGTTATGACATCGGTCAATCGCAAACCTGCAACGGGGATGGAAACGGCATCCCGCCGGATACTGTCCGGCGGCCGGAGGTTCGCCCGGAATGGGCTCCAGCTTATGCTCGGGATCAACATGCGCCGGCAGCGCATTAAGAAGCGCACGGGTATAGGGATGGCGTGGATTGGCGAAAATCTCGGCCACACTACCGCTTTCCACAATCTTCCCTGCGTACATTACCGCCATATCGTCACAATGCTGGGCCACAACGCCCAGATCATGCGTGACCAACAGGACCGACATGCCTATGCGTTCACGCAGATCGTGCAGCAGCCGCAGGACCTGCGCCTGAATCGTCACATCCAGCGCCGTCGTGGGCTCATCGGCAATAAGCAACTGTGGCGCACAGGACAGGGCCATGGCAATCAGCACCCGCTGGCGCAGGCCACCGCTTAACTCATGCGGCCAGGCACTGAAACGACGCTCGGGCGAGGTAATGCCCACTTCCCGCAACAGCCCCACCACTTTTTCGCGGACCTGGGTCGATGACAGGCCGACATGATTGCGCCGTACAATTTCGGCCACCTGATCGCCCACCCGCATTGTCGGGTTCAGCGCTGTCATGGGATCCTGGAAAATCATGGAGATCTTTCGACCCCGAATGCCTGCCAATTGCTGGTCGTCCATGGCTGCCAGATCTTTGCCGTCAAAGAGAATACGCCCTTGTTCAATCACAAACGGCGAGCCGCCGAACAAGCGAATAATCGAACGACAGGTGGTACTTTTGCCGCATCCGGACTCTCCGACCAGCCCGAACACCCGGCCCTTTTTTACCTGGAATGTCACTCCTTCAATAGCCATTTGTGCTCG
>NZ_JBQEAU010000177.1:0-4679 GCF_052108595.1 Advenella sp. | reverse complement strand
CATAAAGCATCGCATGTTGGTTCACCCTGGCGCATCGCTGCCGGTATTGCTCGCAAACTGGCTGCGCATACCCAGGGCATTTATAAGAATGAGCTGGCGCTGGACATGAGTGTGGGCGACAAGGCGACCGGTGGCGGAACCGATGCGGCGTTTGCCGCTGTGAAAAGCCGCGGGGGTGTGATCGAAGGCTTTGGCCTGAGCGGATTTGGCGCACATTCGAACAATGCCGAATATGTGCAAATTCCAACCATTGTGCCGCGTTTGTATCTGGCTACCCGCATGATCATGGACATATCGGAAGGAAAAATGACGCCCTGAAGCTGGTTGATCGGGACAAAGACAGTGCGACCGGCGTTTTTCAGCCGGTGCCGCGTAGCACTGTTCTGCAGCGCTTTTATCAGCCCACGGATCGCACCCACGAAACTGCACCCCAAAGGTTGGATTGATGTCCAACTTATGGGGGCAGGTAACACGCCGTGAGCTGATGACTATTGCAGCGGCATCGACTGGCTTTCCAGCTGCAACAGTGTTCGCTTGGCATCCAGGCCACCTGCAAATCCGGTCAGTTTGCCCGAGCTGCCCACGACGCGATGACAAGGTGTGACAATGGATACGGGGTTGCGGCCGACTGCTGCGCCAACGGCACGGGAGGCTGCAGGGTTTCCTGCCAGTTGGGCAAGTTGCCGATAGCTGCGGGTCTGCCCAAAAGGAATGGTCAGCAACAGCGCCCATACTTTTTTCTGAAATGGCGTGCCTTGCATATCCAGATCCAGCTCAAAGCGATCGCGTTTGCCCGCAAAATATTCCTTCAGTTGTGCTTGCGTCTGCTGCAATACAGGATGCGTATCGTCACGCTGCAGGCTGCCCAACTTCACACGGCCGGGCCTGTCGTTCTCCCACAATATGGCGGCCAGGGCATTGTCTCTGGCAACCAGTGTCAGCTCGCCTAAGGTAGAGGGCATGATGGTGTATGAATAGGGCATTCTGATTTCTCCGGTTGCGGACCAACTCTGAATATCACAGGCCAGTATAACGATGGTTTGAGATAGCCAGGCGTCACGATGATGTTCGAGGGTCAGGTTTGATAACAACGGTGTCACTATACTGCGATTCGGCTTTTGCCACACTCCGCCTCTTGCGCTTGAATCAGGCGGTTTTTTTTCATGCATTTGCCTGCTGTAGACCACCGCAAAAGAAGTCACGCCGCGTGGCGGCTGGGCTATACTTTCAATATCGATGATCATGCCAGGCGCAATGATCACAAGTGGAGTAATACGCCTACAGGAGCATACGGAATGAACCATAACAGCCAGATTGATGTCAGCACCCGGCAGGATGTATCCTCCGGCGATGGCCACGGTCTTGCCTACCAGAGCGGCTTTGGCAATGAATATGCCAGTCAGGCCATTGCCGGTGCGCTGCCGCAGGGCAGGAACAGTCCCCAGCAGGGCCCGCGGGGTCTGTACACCGAACTGATTTCAGGGACCGCCTTTACCGCGCCGCGTCATGAAAACCGGCGCACCTGGATGTATCGCCGTCAACCTTCCGTGGTTGCCGGTCACTATGAACCTTTTGAGCAGCCATATTGGCAAACTGGGGCGGATCCGACGATTGCCTTGCCTCCCGAGCCATTGCGCTGGGCACCCTGGAGCAATGATCATCCCCAGGCCGATTTCATTGACGGCATGCGAACCATTGCGGCCAATGGCGGGCCCGACGTGCAAAGTGGTGTGGCGATCCATATCTATATTACCGATCGTCCGATGGCCCGACGAGCGTTGGTCAATGCAGACGGCGAGATGCTGATCGTGCCGCAACAGGGGACATTGCTGATTACAACCGAAATGGGCCTATTGCAGGTTCAGCCACGGGAAATTGTCATTATTCCCCGTGGTGTTGCATTCAAAGTCGAGCCAATAGACGGCACCGGGCAGCCGGCCCGGGGCTATGTCTGCGAGAATTACGGGGCGCAGTTCCGTTTGCCGGAGCTGGGGCCGATCGGTTCCAATGGCCTGGCCAACGCGCGCGACTTTCTGGCCCCGGTTGCCGCTTTTGAAGATACCGTGGGCGAGTATGAACTGATCCGAAAATTCGGCGGCCGTCTCTGGCGTGTGCCCCTGCATAGTTCACCCTTCAATGTCGTGGCCTGGCATGGCAATCTGAGCCCGGTGAAGTATGACACGGCGCACTTTATGACGATCGGTTCCATCAGCTACGATCACCCAGATCCATCCATTTTCACCGTTCTGACGTCGCCCAGTGACACGCCGGGCACCGCCAACTGCGATTTTGTGATTTTTCCGCCGCGCTGGCTGGTAATGGAAGACACCTTCCGTCCACCATGGTTTCATCGCAACTTCATGAGCGAGTTCATGGGGCTGGTGTATGGTCAATACGATGCCAAGCCGGGCGGATTCAAGCCGGGTGGCGCCAGTTTGCACAACTGCATGGTGCCTCACGGCCCGGATGAAGAGTCCTATGGCAAGGCAACGGCCGCTGAGCTCAAGCCGCAGAAGCTGGATAACACACTGGCATTCATGTTTGAAAGCCGCTACCGTTTTGTACCTACCCAGTTTGCAATGCAGGGGCCCGAGCTTGATAAAAATTATATTGACTGCTGGATGGGGTTGAAAGACCGGTTCGAACGCTAGGCAAAGCGGGCTGACCCATATGGCGGTCATCATTTTCCCGCGCACGCGCGTTTTTCATGTTAATTTACTATGAAGTTCATCGCTATTATATTTCTATATACCAAGGAGACGTGCCATGGCTAAAAGTACGAAAGACGATGCAAACCAGAGCGCAGGCAACCCTTTTGCTGAGCTGAGCAAAATGTATGAACAGTTTCAGGTTCCAGGACTGGACTTTTCTGCGATCGCAGATGCACGTCGCAAAGATGTGGAAGCGCTGGTGCAGGCCAACAAGGCTGTTTATGATGGCATGCAGGCGCTCGCCGCCAAGCAGGCTGAGATGTTCCGGCAGGCGATGGCCGATATTCAGGGCGCAGCTGGCACTGCAGGCACCAACCCTGCCGCGCAAACCGAACTGGCGCGCAAGGCCTACGAAAAAGCATTGGTCGATATGAAAGAGCTGGCCGAGATTGCGCGCCAATCCCAGACCGAAGCAATGGCCAGCATCAGTGAGAGGGCGACTCAGAATCTGCAGGAAATTCGCGATATGGTCAAAAAACAATCGGGATAAGTTTTTTGTGTTTGCAACAGGGCGCAGGCGCAGATTCGTGCCAGCGCGGCCGGCATCAGTTTTAGGGGCGCCCCGTCTCTAACTAGCGCCGCTCAGCTGCAAACATGCGTCTTCTGATGACCTGCGGGGGATGACCCGTCCAGCGGATGAACGCACGGCGCATGCGCTCCTGGGTCCCAAAACCGACGGCTGCCGCAATCTGCTGGATATTGCCGGTGTCCGACTCCAGTCGGGTGCGGGCCGCTTCTATTCTTAATCGCTCGATTGCCCGTGCCGGGGTCTCTCCCGTCTCGGCTTTGAACATTCTGCTGAACTGACGCACACTCAGGCATGCAATTGCAGCCAGTTGCTCCATATCCCTTATCTCGCGCAGATGCTGTTGCGCATAATCCATCGCCTTTCTGATACGTGCCGTTTCCGGCTCCATCTGCAAAATGGGCGAAAATTGCGACTGACCGCCAGCTCGCCTTTGGGATACCACCATGTGCTGCGCCACATCACGTGACATGTTACTGCCGCAGTCGTGTTCGATCAGCGCCAGCGCCAGGTCGATGCCGCTGGTGATGCCGGCGGAGGTCCAGATATTGCCGTCGCGCACGAAGATCCGGTCGCCATCCATGCGAACATGCGGATAGGCTTTCTGCATGCGTGCCACCTGCTGCCAGTGCGTTGTCGCTCGCTTCTGATTGAGCAGCCCCAGTTGCGCCAGAATAAATGCGCCGGTACAGACACTGGCAATACGCCGCGATTTTGCTGCCGCATCGGCAAGCCGCTGCAACGCCGAATCATCTTCAAGCAATGCGGCAACGCCCTGACCGCCGCAGACAATCAGCGTGTCGGGCGCCTGGTCTTCAAGTTTTTCTGACAAGACACTCACACCGCCGGAACTGGTAATGGCCCCGCCGGTCGCCGACAGCAATGAAATCGTGTAGGGCGAAGGAGCCTGGCGCGTACTGGCGATCTGGAACGCGGTGTGCGGGCCG
The DNA here is from genome assembly GCF_052108595.1 of Advenella sp. Taxonomy (NCBI): domain Bacteria; kingdom Pseudomonadati; phylum Pseudomonadota; class Betaproteobacteria; order Burkholderiales; family Alcaligenaceae; genus Advenella; species Advenella sp. The sequence goes on along the minus strand of NZ_JBQEAU010000177.1, from coordinate 495 downwards.
GACAGATCGAGCAACTGAAAGTCTGGAAATAGATAGAAGGCGATCTTCATGATGGCTGAAAAAGTTGGAAATATGTCATTTAGGACAAGTATAGCTGAGTTAGACTGCATTAATCACGAACCGTTACTTTTGGAGAACGCCATGGTTGAGCCTGATGTCGCACCCATTACCATTGTCATACCGCTCTATCAGGGCGTTACTCAGCTGGATTTCACCGGTCCACATCAGTTCTTTTCGCGTTTGCCGGACACTGAGGTTATTGTGGCGTCAATCGAAGCCCAGCCTGTCAGCGCTGATGGGCTTGTTTTTTCGGGCTTGCATGACCTGAACCGGGTGAATCGCTGTGATGTCCTGTGCGTGCCCGGCGGCGTCGGGTGCACCAGCGCGATGGCGTCAGACGATTATATGGATAGCATCCGGCGTCTGGCGCAGGGAGCCAGATATGTGACCTCGGTGTGTACGGGTTCGCTGATTCTGGGCGCGGCTGGTTTGCTC
>NZ_JBQEAU010000176.1:3799-5651 GCF_052108595.1 Advenella sp. | reverse complement strand
GTCGACTTTCATCGCGCAGGCCGAGCCAGCCTTGTGCAAAATAACCCCTGCTTTGCCCATGGATAGCAGGGCCGTGCACCAGAAAAAGTAAAGGTCGTTAAGAAAAAGTGGCTTGCCAGCCAGTTGTCGTTTATTCACAATGACAACAGTTCATCGGTGGCTGCAGACATACTCAAGGCCGTCGCCCATGGCATATTTGGCAGGATGGGCTCGATTCGCGAGAGCCGACGCGTTTTGCCTTTTGGCGGCGAGTCGAACCGATGCCGGCTGGCGTAGTACCGGAGTATCATCAGGCACCTGTCGTAACGCCATCAGGTTTGGCATAATCAGGGGCAGTTCAGGAAAAAGCAATGACAGAGAGTACAAAAAACGAAAACGTAGGCCAGCTTCAGCTGATTGCGGGCATGGCTATGTCGGGCACCATTGGGCTGTTCGTGGTCTGGTCGGGGCAGAATCCTTTTAATGTCGGGTTCTGGCGCTGCCTGATTGGCGGGCTGTGCCTGCTGCTGTTCTGTTTTGCCAAAGGGTATCTGAAGCTGGCGCACGTATCACGATTGCAATGGGTATTGCTTGCCGTCAGCGGCGTGGTGCTGGTGCTGAACTGGGCAGCGTTGTTCGCTTCGTATCTGCACGCGGGTATTGGGGTGGGCACGGTGATCTACAACACGCAGCCGTTTTTTCTGTTGCTGGCCGGCACGCTGGTGTTCGGTGAGCGCATTACGCTTAAACAGGTGGCGCTGGCAATACTGGCTTTTGGTGGGGTGATACTGATTGTGCTGCCCGCCCTGCTTGGCGTAGAAGTGGATTTGCTTTTTCTGCAGGGCGCTGGCTTTGCCTTGCTTGCCGCCCTCTTGTATTCCGGTGTGACCATTGTCACCAAAAAACTGACCGGCATCAAACCCCATGTCGTGGCGATGTGTCAGCTGGGCGTAGGGCTTGTTTTTCTGGCACCGATTATGGCATTTGACCAGATGCCGCAGACATCTGTGCAATGGCTGTTCGTCGTTGTCATGGGGGTGTTTCATACCTTCCTGATGTATATCCTGATCTACTCTGCATATCAATCATTGCCGGTGGGAAAAATTGCAATCCTGTCCTATGTTTATCCGGTCGTCGCGGTAATTGCAGATTATTTCGCGTTTGGCCATGAAGTGGGCGGCTGGCAATGGCTGGGCATTGTCATGATTATTGCTGCCGGCGTAGCCAATGCACGCAATTCGGGAACTCGGGTGCAACCGCCGGACTCGTTGCAGAAAAATGGACAAGACGGGCAGGGCGAGCTGGCCGGCGAGGCAGGCATCCCTTGTCCGGTGCGAACACAGTCGCAATAGGCCGGATTGTGATAGCGGGATGGCGGTAGCGGCAAGGCGAATACAGCAGAAAGGGCCCAGGCCGTGACCGCTGTATTTGGTGTGCAGATTAGCTAAGCGCATGCGCATCAGGCATTAACGCAGCGGCCATCGGTGCTCCTGCCATCAGAGCACAGCGCCTGTTCCTATGTGGGTGCGCCAGACGCCCAACACCATCAGGAATGACGGGCATTGCCCCTGCTAGTGTCCGGCCTGGTGTTCCTGGTTATCTATCTGAAAAGCCCGGCGACTGGGTATGGTGCTGTGTTTGGTATGCCGCGGCTTCCTGTAGCAGCCACTGCCGAAATTTTTGCGCTCCTTCGGACAGGCCGGCCAGTGATGGTCCCAGCAAAAAATATCCCAACTCCGAGCGCAATATAAGCGGATCCAGCGCGAGCAGTTTCTGTTCCTTGAGCAACGGATCCAGCAGCACCAGTCGTCCCAGTAACATGCCTTGGTGGGCAAGTGCGGCGTCTATCGCCAGGCCTGAATCGGTATAAGTA
>NZ_JBQEAU010000176.1:0-3789 GCF_052108595.1 Advenella sp. | reverse complement strand
GATAGTCGGGTAATGTCGACTCGGGTGCTTTTGCATGCAACCACTCCCGCCAGGTCACATCCTGCTCATCGCCGCCCAGCATGCCCCGGTCGCCTATCAATGGCAGACGGGCGAAATCGCCGGACTCGACCAGCGGCGCCCATGCCGGATATTGGCGCGGTGTACAGACGGCCTGATGTGCCTCTTTCATGAGGCTGTCGCACAGCGGCGTTTCATAATTACCTTTGCCATACCGGATCGCCAGATCCAGGTCGTCAAAGGTGAAATCAATCAATTTGGGCGAACTGTCTATGTCCAGCCGGATAGCGGGGTGCTGGCGAAAGAACGCAGGCAGGCGTGGATTGAGCCAGAAGCGTGCAAACGAAGGCAGTACGCTGATGCGTACTAGCAACGGATCGCGTGGATGGTGAAAGGAGCCTGCCAGAAGGTCGAACGCCTGAGACAGCTTGGGCAGCGCGTCGCGCCCATAAGCGGTCAGCACGATCCCGCTGCGCGATTGGGTAATGACGCGCTGGCCCAGGTGGTGTTCCAGCTGCTTGATCTGCTGACTTACGGCCGAGGGCGTGACGTGCAGTTCCTTTGCCGCCAGCGCCATGGATTTGAGGCGTGCAGTGGCTTCGAATGCCTTGAGGCTGTTCAGCGGAGGAAGCGGCTGGCGGATTTTCAAAAAGGGCTCTCATGGGTGCAAGTGCTCAGGTATTGTCGATTGTAGGGCTTAACCCGTATTCTGCCGACAGGATTCGTGCAAATCACTGACTATGTTGTATAAAGCGTACGTGTTGAACATCCGTTTCAGAAAACTGACGCTAGTTGGCATCCGGCATCCGGCATGCACTTTAATGTGCGGCCTATTGCAACCGTCATAACAAGAAAACGGGGTATATAAAAAACGCTCCAGTCCTGGAATGGACGGGAGCGTTTGATTCTGCCTGCAGAACCGACATACTCGGCCGGCTCTGCAGTATTGCCGATTGCAGCTTATGCCGCGTTTTTGAAGTCGCGATCTGCACGGTCGAAGTTGTCGACCACGGCCTGTGAGGGCGCTTTGGTTAACAGCGAAACCGCTATGATCACGATCAAGCCGGCAATAAAACCAGGTACGATTTCATACAGGGCGCTGCCGCTGTACTGTTTCCACAATACGACCACCAGCGCGCCGGCCACCATGCCGGACAGTGCGCCGGCTGCGTTCATGCGACGCCAGAATACCGACAGAATAATCACTGGTCCAAAGGCTGCACCGAAGCCGGCCCATGCGTACGAAACCAGGCCCAGTACCCGGCTTTCCGGGTCAGACGCAATCCAGATGGCGACCAGTGCGATCATCAGTACCATCACGCGGCCGGTCCAGACCAGCTCTGTCTGGCTCGCGTGTGGCCGTATGAATCCTTTGTAGAAGTCCTCGGTAATGGCGCTGGAGCATACCAGCAACTGGCAGCTGAGCGTGCTCATGACGGCAGCCAGAATCGCCGACAGAATCACACCTGCAATCCAGGGATTGAACAGAATCTGGGCCAGTTCGATAAAAATACGTTCGCTATTTGTGTTGACCTCGCCGGCTTGTTCCGGATGCAACTGGAACCATGCAATGCCAAAATAGCCTACTGCGACCGCGCCAATCAGACATAGAATCATCCATGTCATACCAATGCGACGTGCAGACTTAAGGCTTTTGACCGAATCGGCTGCCATAAAGCGCGCCAGAATATGCGGCTGGCCGAAGTAACCCAGGCCCCATGCCGCGGCACTCACGATTGCAATAAAACTCGTGCCTGAAATCAGGCTTGAGTAATTCTTGCCGGCTGTGGCCGCTGCCTGGTCAATGGTCGCGGTGACGGCAGACAGATCGCCAATGCCAAGCAATATCATGATTGGCGTGAGGATGAGCGCAAAAAACATGAGCGAAGCCTGGATGGTGTCGGTCCAACTGACCGCCAGAAAACCGCCAATAAAGGTATAGACGATGGTGGCGCCGGCACCCAGCCACATTGCGGTGACGTAATCAACGTGGAAAAGGCTCTCGAACAGTCGGGCGCCAGCCACAATGCCTGAGGCACAATAGATGGTAAAGAAAAACAGAATGATGGCTGCGGCTGCTATCTTGATGAAGACGCTGCCGGCCCCAAAGCGGTGATGGAAATATTCAGGGAGCGTCAGTGCATTGTTGTTGTATTCAGTGTGCATGCGCAAACGTCCTGACACCAGCAGCCAGTTGAAGTAGGCGCCGATGGTCAGGCCGATGGCAATCCATGCTTCGGACAGGCCCGCCAGATAAATCGCGCCGGGCAGACCCATGAGCAGCCAGCCCGACATGTCGGAGGCGCCTGCCGAGAGTGCCGTCACAAAACTGCCCAGACTGCGTCCGCCCAGGATATAGTCGTCAAAATTACGTGTTGAAAAGTAGGCGATAAACCCGACTGCCAGTACGACAATCAGATATATGGCGAACGTGATGATCATTGGATTTATGCCACTCATTCCTCGTTCCCTTTGTCTGTCTGTTGAAAGTGATGGATTTTACGGAAAAGTAAAACAGATGAATATAAGGGTTAACTCTTATAAATTCCGGTTAACTTTTTGATTTGATATGGATATTATTTTTTGTTTTTCTGTATTTTAACTGGGTTAACCCCAGGACTGCTCAGTTGATCAATTGCCAGGTTGTTCAGTAATCCGCTCACCCGGGAGTCCATTTGTCCGGTAGCGCGCTTGCAGCAGGTCGATAAGCTCGCTAATCCGAAGTTCCTTTCCGGGACCCGTAGATCCATGGGTTTTCAGGCTGCGCGTTCCGGCGCTATGCACAGCAACCACGCCGGTGGCCCATGGTCGGCGCGGTTGCGCAGGGAGTCAATCAATCAGGCCTCTACAGCTTTTCGCGCAATTCGTAGTCAATAACGACATCATGCGCGTCGCCGGCGCTGTTGGGGCGCAATCCCATCCAGGTGCCCAGTCCCAGCGGCGAGGCTTCGCCCAGACGAATGCCCTTGATGTCTTCTTTTTTGAGCACGACCTCGACATCCCAGTTCAGTTCGATTCCCACATAATGCCGCAGCCAGTGTGTCAGCTGTTTTGCCTTGCTTGTGCCCGGCATGAATTGATCAAATTCGGACCGGGTAAGCGGGCCCAGCAACAGGCGGAATTTATGCTGTGCATCGCGCACGGAGCTGCCCAGAATCGTATCCTGACCCAGCCCCATGCTGCCATTGAGGCCCAGTTGCTGCGATGGATGCAGTTCGATCCATTGCGGCACGAACTCCTTTAAACTGACGTTGATGTTGAAGAAGGTTTTCAGTATCTGGATAATGCCTTCCGGATTGCGCGTCTGGCGCACCAGGTGGCCGGCAAAAAAATACTTGGCGTGATCCATGATGGAATCACGCTGTTTCAGCGATTTTTGTCCCTGATTGATCAGGCTGGCAACATGACGACTGAAATTTTCTTCGGGACGATCCAGGCTGACCGTGCTTTGCGCGTCTGCCCAGGCCCGGTAAAAAAGCGCAATCAGGCGATGGTGAAAAATATCGGCAAAGGCCGAGAGGGTATGGTCCCGGTGGTGCACGATTCGCTCGCGCACGTACTCGGTCAGATGCAAGGGCAGCGGACCGTTGGGGCCGAACAGGCCATAACTCAGAATGGAGACAACGGGCGGGCCGTCTTTACCACGATCGACATCACAAATGGTCGATGGCGCAAACGCCATGGATGGTTCCTGGCGTAGTCGTACCGGTTCGCGTGAGGGCAGCGAATCGCGGCCCAGCGGCTTGCGTGTGCCGCTGCGTGCGTCCAGCC
>NZ_JBQEAU010000175.1:0-5761 GCF_052108595.1 Advenella sp. | reverse complement strand
ACCCATGGCATGATGGGATATGAACTCTGCCAGAACGGCCTGCCAGATATCTCCGAATCCACGGGCAGAGGTCTTTATCTCTATTGAGCAGGACGCGGCGGTATCCGCGGGTCGAACCAGCACTTCAAGGTTGCCCGAGCCAACGACGCCGCAAAGCACTGCGCCATGAGCGGGTTCGATAGTGGGTGTTGAAAAATGATATTCAAGTTTTTCCATGGAGATCACCAATTCCGGAATCGGGAAGGGGGCGTGTAAAGATCGCCAGACCACCTGACCAGATCTTTTACCGAGCGGGCTGCCAGCAGATCCCGCGTTGCCAGACGAGGGTCAATACCCAAATCTTCGGGACGGCGCACCACGCCACGATCGCGCAGATTTTCGACCATGCGCCCATCGCGTGCCATGCCCACAGGGGTAAAGCCGGCAACACCGCGAATGGCCTGGGCGCGTTCCTCGGCGCTGCGACATAGCAGCAGATTGGCGATGCCTTCTTCGGTCACAATGTGCGTGACATCATCGCCGTAAATCATGATGGGAGGCAACTCGGCATCCATGGCCGCTTTCAACTGCCAGGCATCGAGCTCCTCCACAAATACCGGGGTCATATGTTCGCGAAACGTTTCTACCGTTTGCACAACCAGCTTGCGCCCGCGTATGGCATCGGGCCCGCCTGCTTGCCTGCCTGCCTTGAGCCATGCGGCAGAGGCATGCCGCCGGCCATGCGGGTCTGAACCCATATTGGGCGCGCCGCCGAAGCCTGTAATGCGTCCGGTCGTTGCGGTTGAACTATTGCCGGCCAGATCGATTTGCAGCGTCGAGCCGATGAACATGTCGCAGGCATACAGGCCGGCAGTCTGGCTCAAAGCACGATTCGAACGCATACTGCCGTCCCGGCCGGTGAAAAATACGTCGGAGCGGGCGGCAATGTAGTTTTCCATGCCAACTTCCGAGCCAAAGCTGTGGATGGATTGCACGCAACCGGATTCAATGGCGGGAATCAGGGTGGGATGAGGGTTCAGGGCCCAGTGCGTGCAGATTTTTCCTTTCAAGCCAAGTTCGGTTGCATAAGTGGGCAGCAGCAATTCAATCGCAGCGGTATCAAAGCCAATGCCATGATTGAGCCGTTGTACACCATACTCGGCGTAAATACCTTTGATGGCCATCATGGCCATCAGGATCTGCACCTCTGTAATCTGAGCCGGGTCGCGGGTGAACAGGGGTTCAATATAGTTCGGATGCGGTGCGACCACGGTAAAGTCGACCCAGTCCGCCGGAATATCGACCCGTGGCAGTGTATCGACTCGCTCATTGACCTGAGCGATCACGATCCCGCTGCGAAACGCCGTGGCCTCCACAATGGCTGGTGTGTCTTCGGTATTCGGACCGGTATACAGGTTGCCGGCAGCGTCTGCCGCCTGCGCCGCAATCAGGCAAACATTGGGAGTCAGATCGGTGAAATAGCGACCGAACAGTTCCAGATAAGTATGAATGGCGCCGATCTCGATCTGCTTATCCTGAACCAGTCGTGCCAGGCGGCCTCCTTGAGGACCTGAAAAAGAAAAATCCAGTCGGCTGGCAATGCCGTTTTCGAAAAGATCCAAATGACTGGGCAGGGCGAGCACAGACTGAACCATGTGCAGATGATGCAATTGTTGCGGATCGCAAGCGGCCAGCGAGTCGGCGAGAAAATCGGCCTGTTTCTGGTTATTGCCTTCCAGGCACACGCGATCGCCTGGTTCAATAACCGTCTGCAGCAGCTGGGTGATCTGCTCTTGCGTGATTCTAGGACTCAATCCCAGGCTGGCTGCGCGCTCCAGGCGTCGCTGTCGCCCGCGTTTTCGTGTATCCCAGACTTTGGAGGTGCCAGTGTGATTCATAGGATATTCCTGTTGCTAAATTAACCGAATAGCGCTCTTGTCGCGAGAAACAGAACAGAGGGCCCCATCAGGCAGCCCAGGCCGGTATAAAAGGTTGCCGTCAGCGCGCCATACGGCACCAGACGGGGGTCTGTCGCCGCCAAACCTGCTGCCACGCCGCTGGTGGTTCCCGCCATGCCGCCAAAGACCATTGCCGAGCGCGGGTTATCCAGGCGCATGAAGCGAGCCGTGGCAGGGGTAAAGACCATGACGAGAATGGCCTTGATCAGCCCAATGCCGATGGACAGGGCAATGACGTCTGAACTGGCGCCGATTGCCGCGCCGGTAACCGGACCCACAATGTAGGTCATGGCACCAGCACCGATTGTCGCCATGGATACCGCGTCCCGGTACCCGAATGCATAGGCAACGCTGGCCCCCACAACGAACGGGAGTACGATACCCAGCAGCAGGGAAACCATACCGATGAGCCCTGCCTTTTTGACTTCTTCTACCTGTACGTCAAATGCCGTCGCGACGATGGCAAAATCACGCAACATGGCGCCGCCCATCAGTCCTATCCCGGCAAAGAGCTTGACGTCAGCCAGCCCTTTGGAGCCACCCGTTTCCAGTCCGCCCCAGTAGGCAAGAATCAAACCAATCACAATTGCAATGGCTGAACCATGTACGCGCCCATTGGTCAGTCGTCTTGACAGATGGCCTGATATCCATATGATCAGACCGACGAAAGCGAAGGCGGCGATCAGATTGTTCTGCATAATTGCCTGTTTCAACATGTCCATTGTCATGTCTCCTTTCAGGCCCGGTCTGCAGCGAGGCTGGCTTGCCAGGTGGCGCCTGCATCTTCGGGACCGGAGCGGTTGATCGCCGCAATAGCGCATCCTGTAAGCGCAACGGTCAGGATGGCGCCCAGTATGGCGACAGGGCCGCCCTTGAGCGCGGCCACAACATTTTGCTGTGAAGCCATGGCGATGACGATAGGAATGTACATGGCCGACCAGAACCCAACGCCAGCCAGTGTTGTGGCGGGCATGAGCCCTTTCCTGTGCAGATAAGTGCGGGCTGCGATCAGCAGCATCATGGAGATGCCGACGCCGCCTACGTTGGCCTTGACCCCGATCAGCATGCCCAGCAGGTCGCCGATATAGGCTCCCAGTAAATGGCATGCAGCCAGTATGGCTGTACCGTAAATAATCATGGTTTTGTCTCCGGATGTTTTTATGATGTGTAGTTAAGCGTTCCTGGTGCCGAAAATGGAATCGGTCTGCAGAGAACACTTGCGAACGCTGCCACGACTCCCTTTCGTCAGACAGACAATAGACAGGGATGGCAGGCTTTTCAATCAACCTGCATGTACAATCATTTAGCCTGATGTTAAATATTGTGCTGTCCCGGCATGCGTTTCCATAGTCAACGGCCAGGTTGTCTGGCCTGACCTATCGTTTACCCTAGCCATCATGAAATATCCAGTGAGTTAAACCCATGGCCATTGACGAATCCATTACCCTGAAAAAACTGGAAGTCTTTCTGGCTTTCATGGAGCGCAACAATCTTGCCCGGGTTGCAGAGGATCTGGGCCAGAGCGTTGTCAGCGTGCACCGCGCCCTGCATTCGCTTGAGCAGGCCATCGGCTGCCCGCTGTTCAAGCTGGAAGGAAGAAATCTGGTCCCGCAGAATACGGCGCGACGATTGGCCGAATCTGCCCGTCGGGTCGTGGCCGAGTGCGAAGAGGGCATCCATGCAGTGCGAGACATGGCGGGGATCAATGCGTCCCGGCTCAGGCTGGGCGCCATCTATTCCCTGACGCTGCATTGCATTCCGCACCTGATTGTCGGGACCAAGTTGCGCAAGGACGGGCTCAATATAGAGCTGACACTGGGTTCCAATGACGAGCTGCTGCAAAAGCTGCAAGACGGCAGACTCGATGCTATTGTCATCGGGGTGCATGACGGTATCGCCAGCAAGCGCCTGATTACCGTGCCCTTGTTTTCTGATGAAATGTTTTTGGCCGTACCGCTGGATTCGCCCTATGCGAGTCGCACCGAGGTTGATTTGCACGAACTGGCCGACGAGAATTTTGTGACCCTGGCCGACGGATTCATCACATCATTCAGTTTTAACCGGATGATGGAGAGTGCCGGTATATCACCTGTGATAGGGATGCATGTGGGCGATATTTTTTCGCTGATCAACCTGGTTAGCAATGGCATGGGAATCAGTTTGCTGCCCGGGCGAATCGCCTCCTTTACGCCGCGTATAAAATTGATTCCACTCAGGCCAGATCATACCTATTCCCAACACATTGCACTGTTGTTTCTGGATAGCCGAGAACAGGATCGCAATTTGCTGGCCCTGGCGGCAGAGGGTCGCACCTACAGTCGCCGGCTGTTGCAAGGTGGAGATTTCCCAATGTTGGGAGAGGCCGAATGAACTGGCAGACCAGTCCATATGGCGATCTCAGGTCAGGCGGCGAGAGGGTGGCCGTACATTCTGGCGACAAGGCACCCGTTGTGCCTGATCAATAAGTGACCAGGCGCTGTATGCTATCACCGTCTCCGAAGAGCATCATGCTCCGTTGATCTTTTGTTTGTGCAGGCCAGCCTGGTTCTCCAGTCTTGGCAAATCTCACCCAGGCTTGATGCATGCTTGAGACCAGTGCGCTTGAAACAGGTTTGTCAACGTCGATAAAATGGCGTGCTGTGTCGTTATGCAGGTTGTTAAACATAACTGGAAGCTCAACGCCGTGGGCAGCACCAAGCTGACCTTCGTATAAGTTTGATTGCCAGCAAAATTCGTAGGAGTAGGCTTTTGAGCCACGATCTGTCGCATGCTCGGCAATGCGCCGTGCTGGTTCGCGGTAATAGTAATCAGATTGAATAGCGCAAAGGATTTCGCCGTTGCTTTGTCTATCGGCGGAAAGTTGTTGTCGATAGCGCTGTGCCGTGTTAGGTGGCAGCTTTGCATCCGTGATGAATCTGTTCACATCATCGGCAGATATTTTAGAAATGCTGCCGTCAGGAACCAGATAAAGACGGGCTTCCTCCTTGGTTGCGCCCGCCAGTATCGCTCTTGGCATTATCTTGTTCTGCCTGATCGCTTGCAATGGTGAACTGGCAACAATTTCGCCATCTATTACTGGGCGCAGTGCGAAACGGTGATGTTCACCCAGGCCGTATTGTCGGCGCAGTGCGCCATTTAGCGAGAGTTTGGCCAGCGCTGTGGCCGCCTTTGCCGGACTGATGGATGTAAGTGCCTCAAGCGTGGCTGGGCAGTTGGCCAAGTCGGCGATCGCATTTGCCGCCGTCTGCGCTTCGGCCGTCGTCTGCACCAGTGTACTGGGGCTTTGCAAAATGGCCTGTTGAAATAAACCGTTGGCTTGTTGCATGCCCATCAGGCACGCGATTGCCCCGGACCCGGCCGATTGCCCGACAACGGTTACCCGAGCAGGATCTCCGCCGAAGTTGCCAATATGTTGCTGTACCCAATTGAGCGCCAATAACAGATCCTGCAGCCCGCGGTTAGCGGCCATGCCTGGCAATTGCAGAAATCCTTCCACGCCCACGCGATAGTTCACAGTGACAAAAATAATGTCTTTACGCGCAAAGTGAGAGCCATCGTACAGCGGATCGTTGGCATCGCAACGCATAAAACCGCCGCCGGGTATCCATACCATTACAGGCAGTCCACCCGTTTTCAAGGACGATTCCGAGGTCCAGATATTCAGATTCAGGCAATCAATGTTGCCATATATGTTCTCCGGATTCGGACTGCGCGCCGGCTGAACCGGTGGCGCCGCGAACGTGCGCGCGTCCATGAGCGAAGAGGTTTCTGCCAAAGGCTGGGGCGGGGAAAAGCGTGTGGTGGCGGTGCATGCACGGGCATAA
>NZ_JBQEAU010000174.1:0-5776 GCF_052108595.1 Advenella sp. | reverse complement strand
AACGCTTTTTGGTGGTCTGATGGGCGGCATGCTTTATGCGCTGGTCGGACTCGGTTTTGTTCTTATCTTCAAGGCATCGGGGGTGTTCAACTTCGCCCAGGGCGCCATGGTGCTGGTCGCCGCCTTGTCCATGGCACGGTTTTCGGTATGGATTCCGCAATGGCTGGGATTTGAAAATTTGCTGCTGGCAAATATCCTGGCGTTCATTGTCAGCGCTGGCGTCATGGTGCTTTTCGCTATTCTTGTGGAGCGGCTGGTGCTGCGCCACCTGGTCAATCAGGAAGGCACCACGTTATTGATGGCCACGCTGGGCATCAGTTATTTCCTGGATGGACTGGGTCAGATTATCTTCGGCAGCTCGGTTTACTCCATCAATGTCGGCATGCCCAAGGATCCTGCGTTCATCCTGGATTCGGTGTTCGAAGGGGGCATTCTGATCAGCCTGGAAGACCTGACGGCCGCTGTCATCTCAGCAGTGCTGGTGGCGCTGCTGGCGTTCTTTTTCCAGTACACGGCTACAGGGCGCGCGTTGCGTGCCGTGGCAGATGATCACCAGGCCGCGCAATCTATCGGCATTCCCCTGAATCGCATTTGGGTCATTGTCTGGGTCGTCGCCGGCATTGTGGCACTGGTTGCCGGGATTATCTGGGGCTCAAAGTTTGGCGTGCAGTTTACGCTGTCCACTGCGGCGTTGCGTGCATTGCCGGTTGTGATATTGGGTGGGCTCACATCAGTGCCCGGCGCCATTATCGGCGGCCTGATTATTGGCGTTGGAGAAAAGCTGTCCGAAGCCTATATCGGTCCGTTCATAGGCGGGGGGATCGAGATCTGGTTTGCCTATGTGCTAGCGCTGGTGTTCCTGTTGTTCCGCCCGCAGGGTCTGTTCGGCGAAAAAATCATTGACCGCGTGTAAAAGGCAAGGGAATCCATATGTTTTATCGTGAAAACGGTCAGTTCAAAATCAGTTACCGGCAGGATCAACAGATTTTTCCGATCAGGCAGGACCGTATCTTTATTGCGTTATTGCTGATCGTGGCTATCGTTGTCGTGCCGCTTGTGTCTACCAATTACTTCCTGGGCGGGATCATGATCCCGTTTCTGATACTGGCCATGGCGGCTATCGGCTTAAATATTCTGGTGGGCTATTGCGGCCAGATCTCGATGGGCACCGGCGCCTTCATGGCGGTGGGGGCCTATGCCGCATGGAACTTCGGCGTACGCTTTCCGGGACTGCCACTTATCTTTCAACTTCTGATGGGCGGTGTCTTTGCCACTTTGGTGGGTATTCTTTTTGGCATTCCAAGCATGCGGATACGCGGTCTGTATCTGGCGGTTGCCACGCTGGCGGCGCAGTTCTTTGTAGACTGGACCTTCCTGCGTATTCCATTCTTCACCAATAACTCATCATCGGGCAGCGTGTCGGTGCCACGGCTGGACTTTTTCGGCTTGCCGGTACAAACGCCTTTGCAGAAATATTTGTTCGTACTTGCACTTGTGATAGTCATCGCAGTGCTGGCCAAGAACCTGGTGCGCGGCGCCATCGGTCGTGAGTGGATGGCCATTCGTGATATGGACGTGGCCGCTTCTGTTATCGGGATCCGTCCCATGTATGCCAAGCTCAGCGCCTTTGCCGTCAGCTCGTTCATTGTGGGTATCGCCGGCGCTTTGTGGGGCTATATCCATCTTGGTTCCTGGGAGCCGTCTGCCTTCGATCTGAACCGCTCTTTCCAGTTGCTGTTCATGGTTATTATTGGCGGGCTCGGGTCTATCGTAGGCAGTTTTTTTGGGGCCGCCTTCATCGTCCTGGTGCCCATTATGCTCAACCGGGTTCCCGAAATGCTGGGGCTCTCGCTGGGAGTGGATACGGCAGCGCATATCGAGCATATGGTATTTGGCGCCCTGATTGTATTTTTCCTGATCGTCGAGCCACATGGTCTGGCGCGGCTGTGGAGTATTGCGAAAGAAAAATTGCGGATTTGGCCGTTTCCGCACTAGTGGTGTGCTGTTTGCTGTGCTGGATGTATTCAATAAATAAAACCTATCTGGATGAAAATCCGAGGAGAGAGACATGAAATTGAAAATGAAACAATGGATAGCCGCACTGGGTGTCGCCGGAGTGCTGGGTACGCTGCCGCTACAGGTGCAGGCAGCCGACGAACAATTTATTCCATTGCTGACCTATCGTACGGGTTCGTTCGCGCCGCTGGGTATTCCCTGGGCCGATGGCAAGATTGATTACCTCAAGCTGGTCAATGAGCGCGACGGCGGCATCAACGGCGTCAAGATCGCCTATGAAGAATGTGAAACCGCCTATGCGACAGATCGCGGCGTAGAGTGTTACGAGCGCTTTAAGGCTGCTCACGGCGGCGCGTCGGGCTTTGATTCACAGTCCACCGGTATCACATTTGCGGTTTCGGACAGGGCCCCGAGAGACAAGGTGTCTATCGAAACGGTGGGTTATGGCTTGTCTCAATCTGCAGACGGTTCTGTCTTTAAATGGAATTTTCCGTTGCTGGGTACCTACTGGACCGCGGCTGATGTAATGGTTCAGGACATTGCCAAAAAACTGGGGGGAGAAGATAAGCTCAAAGGCAAGAAAATCGCCCTTGTGTATCATGACTCGCCCTATGGCAAAGAGCCGATCCCCTTGCTCAAGGCGCGGGCCGAAGCCAACGGCTTCGAACTGCAGCTTTATCCGGTGACAGCACCGGGTGTTGAGCAGAAATCCACATGGCTGCAAATCCGCCAGAAACGGCCTGATTACGTATTGCTGTGGAGTGCAGGCATCATGACGCCAACGGCCATTCGTGAAGCGCAGGCTACCGGTTACGCCCGTGACAAGATCTATGCCATCTGGTGGGCCGGGTCAGAGGGCGATGTGAAGGATCTGGGTGAGGTGGCCAAGGGATACAACGCCATTACGATTCACAATACCGGGGAAGCCAAGGGCAAGGTATACGACGATCTGAAAACGCATCTGTTTGACAAGGGCAATGGTTCCAGCAAAAACACCCTGGGCACCATCGCTTACACCCGTGGTCTGGTCATTTCCATGCTGCAGGTTGAGGCCATTCGCACTGCCCAGGAAAAATACGGCAAGGGCAAGCATATGACTTCCGAACAGGTGCGCTGGGGTTTCGAAAACCTGAACCTGACCGAAGCGCGATTGAAGGAAATCGGCTTTGACCAAATCATCAAACCGTTCAAAACTTCTTGCGCCAACCACGTTGGTGAAGACTGGGCCCGGATCGTCCAGTGGGACGGCAGCAAGTTTGTTCCGGCTTCAGATCTGTATCAGGCAGACCAGAAATATGTGGGACCGCTGGTCAAGTCTGAAGCCGAGAAATACGCACAGTCAAAGAAAGTGACTCCACGTGACTGCAGCAAGACTTCTTCCTGAGGGATGAGGAGCGTCCACCCCCGGCGCGGTACGGTGCCGGGGGATGGGCAACCCATCAGACAGCACATAGCGGGATATCAATATGCAAACCACGCCAACTGCAGCAGACGCTGCCGCCAAGCCGGAACCTGAAAAGCTCCTGTTGAACGTCAACGGTATTGAAGTGATCTATAACCACGTTATTCTTGTCCTGCGCGGCGTTTCGCTGGTGGTGCCGGAAGGCAAGATTGTGGCGCTGCTCGGCGCAAACGGCGCCGGCAAGACGACGACATTGCGTGCCGTATCGAACCTGCTCAAAAGCGAGCGCGGCGACGTGACCAAAGGGACGATTCATTACCAGAATGAACGGGTCGACAGTATGACACCGGCTGACCTCGTAAAACGGGGAGTGATACAGGTCATGGAAGGACGTCATTGTTTTGGCCACCTGACCATCGAGGAGAACCTGCTTACCGGCGCCTATACGCGCAAGGTGAGCAAGGGCGACATTCAGGCATCGCTGGATCGGGTGTACCAGTATTTTCCCAGACTCAAACAGCGTCGCAGCAGCCAGGCTGGCTATACCTCGGGCGGGGAACAGCAGATGGCGGCCATTGGGCGCGCTCTGATGGCCGACCCTAAAATGATTCTGCTGGATGAACCATCCATGGGTCTGGCGCCGCAGATTGTCGAGGAAATCTTCGAAATCGTGCGTGACCTCAATACCCGTGAACGGGTGAGCTTTTTGCTGGCCGAGCAGAATACCAACATCGCGCTGCGTTATGCCGACTACGGCTACATTCTGGAAAGCGGCCGGGTAATGATGGACGGCACGGCCCAGGAGCTGGCCAGCAACGATGACGTGAAAGAATTTTATCTGGGCATTGAAAGCGGTGATCGGAAAAACTTTCGTGACACCAAATTTTATCGCCGCCGCAAGCGCTGGCTGGCTTAGGAGCAGAGAATGACTGAGTATTTCGATGCTCTGGAAGTGCGCGATCAGGCGCAGCGCGAGGCCGATCTGTTTGCGGCATTGCCCGCAGCGCTGGCTGCAGCGCGCGAGCGGGCGCCGGCAATTGCCACGCAGTTGCAGGACGTGCCGGTGGACCGCATCACCAGTCGCCAGGCGCTAGCCGCCATTCCGGTATTGCGTAAATCTGAGCTGCTCAAGCGGCAGCATGCGCAACGTACGCAGACCGGTCAAAAGCCCGCCCACGCGGGCCCTGGCCCTGGGGCGGGCACTGTCGTGCAACGCGTCTTTGGCGGTTTTTCAACGATTGGCTGGGGTGACGCGGCGCGTGTATTTGCCTCGCCCGGCCCCATTTATGAGCCCGAGAGCAAACGGGCCGACTACTGGCGTTTCGGTCGCGCGCTGTATGCGGCTGGCTTTCGAGCCAATACGCTGTTGTACAACTGCTTTTCGTATCATTTCACCCCAGCCGGTTCCATGTTTGAAACGGCTGGGCTGGCCATCGGTTGTACGGTATTTCCGGGCGGGGTCGGCCAGACTGAAATGCAGGTGGCAACCATCCATGATTTGCAGCCCGAGGGCTATGCAGGCACCCCCAGCTTTCTCAAACTGATTCTGGAAAAAGCCGACGAAATGCAGATCGCATTGCCGTCATTGAAGCGCGCACTGTTCTCCGGGGAAGCATTTCCGCCGTCGTTGCAGACCTGGTTCGCACAACGCGGGATTCACGGCTATCAGGCCTACGGCACTGCCGACCTGGGCTTGATCGCCTATGAGTCCGAAGCGCGGGATGGGTTGATTATCGGCGAAGATATTGTGCTGGAAATTGTGCGGCCCGGCACCAATGAGCCGGTACCCGAAGGCGAGGTGGGGGAAATTGTTGTGACTACCCTGAATCCCGATTATCCGCTACTGCGTTTTGGCACTGGAGATCTGTCGGCAATCATGCCCGGGCATTCAGCCTGCGGTCGCACCAACAAGCGGATTCGCGGCTGGATGGGACGGGCTGACCAGACGACCAAGGTGCGGGGCATGTTTGTGCACCCGGAGCAAGTGGCCAGAATCGTCGCTCGCTTTGAGCAGATCAACAAGGCCAGGCTGGTCGTTTCCGGTGAAACCGGGCGCGATGACATGACGCTTTTTGTGGAAGTGGACGGCGTGCCCGCCGCAGGCCTGCAGGAAAAACTGGGTAATGTGGTTCGGGAAGAAACCAAGCTGCGTGCCGCCATTGTTTTTGTCGGGGTCGGCGAACTGGCCAATGACGGCAAGGTCATTGAAGATAGTCGCTCTTACGAATAAAAAAGCAAAATAGAACCTGCCTCAGAAGGGCGGGTTCTGCAGCGCCTGCAGCAGGATCTGTTCAAAGTCAGTCACAGGCCTGCCCAGTAACGCCGCGACCGATGTGGTTTTTTCCGGCAGATAGCGTA
>NZ_JBQEAU010000173.1:0-6013 GCF_052108595.1 Advenella sp. | reverse complement strand
CAAGCCTGTCGTTCGACGTATGGATAATCTGGTTGACGGCGAAGGGGGCTATTTTCTGCGCCGGATGCCGGCTGCGTTCATCATCCAGTGTGCTGGTGATCCGGGCCAGCCAGTCATCAAGCAGCGATGCCGGACGGGCATTGAGGGCCGGGAACGATCCGATCAGTCCGCTTTTGCATTGCTCGATGACCATATCCGGATTGGACACGATAAACATGGGCGAGCAGATTACGGGAAGCGACATTTGAGCGCGCAATTTTTGTACGACAGGATGAACCATAAACAACCTCAGTCAGATAAATATCATATGCAATATTGGCAGCGGACGGATGCATGATGCATGCCGCAGACGAAAGATGCCGACGGGGCAGGTCGGCGCAGCCATCGGATAGCACGTCGCGGTATCAGGGTCGCCTGCATAAATTCGAAACAAAATTCTGCAATGCGGTACATGCTTTACTCTTGAGCGCTAGCCGTCAGCACTTTATCATAGACTACTCTGGACGCGCGGGCAATGGAATTTTCTTTTTAAACATAGTATAAAACGGGTATTATTATACTATTGAGCAAATGCGGAAGGCATGACGCGCCACGCAATGCGATTCTGTACTATATTCTGCACATTGGAATTGTTCCTGCGAATTTATTTATGACATCTGATATTCGGAAAACCCTTAACAAACCCCCTTTGGCCAGAGAGTATGAGGACGACCGCCATTTCATCACGGCGATCGCCCGCGGCCTTGATGTGCTGGCCTGCTTTCGCTCCGGCAACAAAGTGCTGGGCAATCAGGAAATTGCACAGCGTTGCAAGCTGCCCAAGTCAACGGTGTCGCGCATTACCTATACGCTGACCAGGCTGGGTTACCTGACGCATGACGAGGAAAGCAGTAAATACCAACTGGGTATGGCGACACTCTCGCTGGGCGTGGGCTTGCTGGCCAAGCTCGATATCCGCCAGGTTGCCCGGCCGCTGATGCAGGCGCTGGCTGACGAGACTCAGGGCATGGTAACGCTGGGAACGCGCGATCGATTGTCGATGTTGTATCTGGAAAACTGCCGCAGCCGGTCGGCGCTGACACTCAGCATGGACGTGGGCGCCCGTATTCCGATCGTATCCACGGCCATGGGCAGGGCTTATCTGGCGGAAATCCCGCTGCAGGAGCGCGAAGAGATATTCGGCCGGGTACGCGAACTTGATGAGCTGGCCAGTGATGCGTTAATGAGCGGTATCGCTTCGTCGCTGGCCGATTACGAGCGGCTGGGATGCACCTGCTCATTTGGCGATTGGCAAAAGGATGTGAATGCCATCGCGGTCGGCTTGAATCTGGGGCGGCAGTTTCCGATTATGTCGATCAGTTGCGGGGGCCCGTCCTTCAATTTATCCGAACAATATCTGCTTGAAGAGGCGCGACCCAAATTGCTGGAAGTGGTCAGCAAACTCAAGGAGACGGTGGGTCAGCCAGCCTGATCCGCACAATACCCAGGCGTGTTGGTGAGCCCGTCGGGCAACTGCCAGCAGGCTTGCCGGCCGGCAGTTCGTGCTGGCTATTTCTTGTCGATCATGGAAAACAGGGCGGTGGCAAAGGCCACTTTTTTGTCACCCACGCGCATATCGCAGTTGGCGAAAACCACCCGCTTCCCCTTGCGTTGAATATCCACTGTCGCTTCCAGCCAGTCGCCTTCGCGCACAGGCGACATGAATTCACAAGTCAGCGACATGGTGACGAAAGCCACCGGCTCATCATGAGCGTTAAGAATGGCATCGCCAAAGGCATTGTCAGCAACGGTCATGATAAGACCGCCGTGGGCGACACCCACCTTGTTCAGATGCGTTGCCTCTACCCGCAGGCCAATGCCCACATGGCGGTCGTCCACTATTTTTTCATAAAAAGGTCCGGTCAGATCCGAAAAGGAACTGAAGCGGTTCAGCAGGCGGTAGTGTTCTGGAATAGTCTGGTCAATCATGATACGGGTGTTTCCTCAAGCGGGGTCCTGGTTTTTCTGTGGCGTTAGCAAACTATCACTATATCGCTGCAAATGAAAGTCTGCATCGCCATACTGACTATTTAGTACAGTGACCCGTTTGAAGTAATGAGGTACGACCAGCTCGTCGGTGACGCCCATGCCGCCGTGCAGTTGCACGGCCTCTTCGCCGACATGGCGCGACAGTTTTGCCAGCAGCACCCTTGCCGCTGCGCCTTTGATGATGCGATCCTGCGGATCATCGCCAGCCTGGCTGATGGCTGCCAGCAGCGCCATGGAAGTAGCCTGTTCTGCTGCGATGGCCATATCGGCCATGCGGTGCTGCAAGGCTTGAAAGGTGCCAATGGCCACGCCAAACTGCTTTCTGGTTTTCAAATACTCCAGGGTCGCGTCGTTCAGGGCCTGGATCAGGCCGGCCGCCTCGGCCGCCAGTGCGGCATTAGTGGCAGCCAGCGCCTGCATGATGGCGGGGTAGGCCGTGTCTGCGTCGCCAATCAGCGCCTCTGGCGGCAGCTCGGCATTTTCTATCACCAGATCGGCAGCCAGATGGCCGTCATGCAGCCGGTATGACTTGGCCGTAATGCCAGGATGGTCTGCTTTGACCAGGAAGACAGACAGGCCGTTGCTGTCATTTTCCTGTCCAGCAGTCCTGGCTGTGATCAGCCAGTGGTCGCACACCGGCGCGTCAACCACGATGGCCTTGTGGCCGTTCAGGATCCAGTTGCCCGCCTTGTTGACGGCCTGGGTATGGATACGCGATTCCTGATAGCGCGATTGGGCATCGTAGTGGGCAAAGGCGAAACGGGCCGAGCCATCTGCGATCGCGGCAATCAGCACGCTGCGCTGCTGCGCTGTGGCGTGCTGCTGCAAAAACGTACCTGACAGTACCACGGTGCTGATGTAAGGTTCAAGAATAAGTCCTTTGGCCAGTGAGCGCATGACCAGATAGGTATCCAACGGGGTGCCTTGCAGGCCGCCGTCTTCTTCGGCAAAGGGCAGGGCAAGAATGCCCAGTTCTGCAAAGGTTGCCCAGGTGTCCTGGCTCATATGCTGGTTGGCGGCAAGATTTTTCCGGCGCTGTTCAAAGGTATAGTCTTTGTCGACAAAGCGGGTAAGCGTATCTTGCAGGGCAAGTTGTTCTTCGGTAAAGGTAAAGTCCATGTGGATGACTCCGTAGCGTATTATGTTCTGTATCGGGAAGGGATGGCGGGCCGTTTACAGCCCCAGAATCATCCTGCAGATAATGCTTTTCTGCACTTCATTGGATCCGCCGTAGATGGTGGTTTTGCGATAATTGAAATATTGCGCCGTCATATGTTCCTGGGCCTGAGGAAAGGCGGCAGACAATTCATGTACCTGATCGTCCGGCAGGATATGGGCCGCCGCATACGGGCCGGCGACCTGCGAGGCCAGTGCTGTGATCGCCTGCTGAATCTCCGAGCCTTTCACTTTCAGGATGGAGGCTTCGGGCCCTGGGGCGTGGCTGCTGCCTTCCTGAGAAATCAGTTTCAGATTGGTGATTTCAAGTGCCATCAGATCCAGCTCGACCTGCGCCAGGCGATCGCGAAATCGCGCATCCTGCAACAGCGGCAGGCCGTCATTGCCGGTTTGCCGGGCGGCGGCCGTCTTGACCAGCTGCAGTGCCGCCTTGGAACGGCCCACGCGGGCGATGTTGGTTCGTTCGTGGCCAAGCAGGAATTTGGCGTAAGTCCAGCCTTTGTTTTCTTCGCCGATCAGGTTGGCGGCGGGAACGCGAACATTCTCCAGCCAGACTTCATTGACCTCATGGCCATCGTCCAGCATGATAATGGGCCGCACGGTAATACCCGGCGTTTTCATATCGATAAGCAGGAATGAAATGCCTTCCTGCTTGCGCACTTGCGGATTGGTGCGCACCAGGCAAAAAATCCAGTCTGCGTGCTGGGCCAGCGTGGTCCATGTTTTCTGGCCGTTGACGATATAGTCTTCGCCATCGCGCACGGCCGTCGTTTTCAGCGACGCCAGGTCCGAGCCGGCCCCGGGTTCCGAGTACCCCTGGCACCACCAGTCCTGGCCGGACAGAATGCGGGGCAGGAAACGCTCCTGCTGTTCTTTGCTGCCGTACTTTTGAATAACCGGCGCGACCATTTTCAGGCCAAAAGGCAATTGTTCGGGTGCACCGAAAGCAGCACATTCTTCTTCGAAGATATGGCGCTGCACCGCATCCCAGCCGGTGCCGCCAAATTCCACTGCCCAGGACGGCGCTCCCCAGCCTTGTTCAAACAGGCTGCGTTGCCATTGCTCGCGTTCGGCTTTTGACAGCGGCAGGCATTGTTGTGTCTTGTCGCGGACCGTAGCTGGTACCGCTTCTTTCAGGAAAACGCGAACCGATTCGCGAAAGGCCAGTTGTTCAGGAGTGTAGCGGATATCCATGGACGGAATTCCTTTTCAGGTTGTTGAGCGGCAGAAGCGAAACCGTCATTGTCGCAGCTCGGTGTCTGCGTAGCCCGGTTTCTTTTATGATTCTGCGTAGTGGAATATATAATTGATTTATGGAATTGATTATAGCGAGCAATGCGTTAAATGAAAAGACAGGCCGATAGAAAAAGCAGAAATGCTTGCAGCCGACAATTCGCTTTACACCCAATACTGCCACGGAGTATTATCAAAGAATTCTCGGGGCACATTAGTTCTGCTATGCGAAACAAAATGGCGTAGTAACGACGTGCCATGTATTTAATCGAGCCAGACAAGGAGACATCGCCATGGATCACGCTTTTTACGAAGAAAAGGACGGAATCGCCGTCATTACATTCAATAACCCACCGGTCAACGGCCTGGGTCATGGGTTGCGCAAAGCCATTGTAGAGGGCGTCGATCGCGCCAACAGCAATAGAGCAATCCGGGCGATCGTGCTGGGCGGGTCCGAGCGGGCTTTTTCCGGCGGTGCGGATGTGACAGAATTTGGTACGCCCAAGGCGCTGCAGGCGCCCACCTTGCGCACGGTCATAGAAGTATTGGAGCAATCGGCCAAGCCGGTAGTGGCTGCCATCAATGGCGTATGTCTTGGCGGCGGGCTGGAGCTTGCGCTTGGCGCGCACTATCGCGTTGCTGCTGCAGCGGCCAGAGTCGGTTTACCTGAAGTCAAGCTTGGCATTCTGCCTGGAGCGGGCGGCACCCAACGGCTGCCACGGGTAGTAGGACTGGAAAAGGCGCTGAACATGATTGTCTCCGGCCAGATCGTCAAAGCCGCTGCGCTTGCCGATACCGCGCTGTTTGATAAAGTTGTTGACGGTGAGCCGCAAGCGGCGGCCATTGAGTTTGCCAAAGGCCTGGCCAGTGATGCACCGCTCAAGCGGATTCGTGATCTGGCAGTTGGCGATGCCGATGCCGACGCCTTGTTGCTCAACGCCCGCAACGCGGTCAAAGCTGGCTCTGCGCGCTTTCCTGCGCCCGCTGCCTGCGTCGAGGCAGTGGCGGCCAGCACGCACATGGCCTTTGATGATGGGCTGGCATTTGAACGCCAGCACTTTACCCAACTGCTGGCCTCGCCCGAATCACTGGCGCTTCGTCATGTGTTTGCGGCTGAACGCGCAGCGACAAAAATTCCCGATGTGCCGGCCGATACCCCATTGCGTCCGATTGGCCTGGTCGGCGTGATTGGCGCTGGCACCATGGGTGGCGGCATCAGTATGAATTATCTGAATGCCGGCATCCCGGTGATCCTGCTTGAGCAAAAGGAAGAAGCGCTGCAGCGTGGGGTTGCCACCATTCGCAAGAACTATGAAAACACCATGAAAAAAGGGCGGATTACGGCCGAGCAGGTTGAAGAACGCATGAACCTGCTCAGCACGACCCTGTCCTATGACGCATTGAGCGAAGTTGACCTGGTTATTGAAGCCGTCTTTGAAGATATGGGGGTCAAGGAAGTCGTATTCCGTGAACTTGATCGTGTCGTCAAACCAGGTGCAATTCTGGCCTCCAATACCTCAACCCTGGACGTCGACCAGATCGCTTCTTTTACCAAACGCCCGCAAGATGTGATCGG
>NZ_JBQEAU010000172.1:0-6178 GCF_052108595.1 Advenella sp. | reverse complement strand
CAAGCGTGCCGGCGTAGACCCGGCCCTGATGTTCGATGCCCTGACCAAAGGCTCTGCCGATAGCTTTGTATTGCGCAATCCGGGCCTTAAGGCACTATCGAAAGATACTTTCCCGGAAAAAACCTTTCCTACAGAATACGCCATCAAGGACATCAGGCTGGCGCTCACGCTGGCCGAAGATGGCAAGGTGGACGCCAAAGCCGCCAAACTGACCCACTCGCTGCTTGAGCAGACTCGCGATGCGGGGTTCGTCAAGGAATACTACCCGGTCATGGTCAAACTAATCGAAAAAGGTTACGCATAGCCAACGGCGGTCTCTCAAAGGAAATATCATGAATAGAAAAACAGTCCGAGCCGGGCTACTGGCTGCGTGTGCGTTTGCCCTGCCGCTGTCGGCTGCTGCTGCCTATCCCGAAAAGCCGGTGACGCTGGTCATCGGGTTCTCAGCCGGCGGACCCACCGATATCGTGGGACGGTATCTTGCCCAGGGTCTATCCGAAAAACTCGGACAAACCATCGTCGTGGAGAACCGGCCGGGTGCAACGGGCGTTCTGGCCCTGCAATCGGTAAAAAAGGAAAAGCCAGATGGATACACCCTCATGCTGGGAAGTAGCAGCACCTTGTCGATCGAACCGGTATTCAAGAAAAATGTGAAATTCGACGTATTCAAAGAATTGACCCCGATCGCTCCGGTTGCCAGTTATCCGTATCTGCTGGTCGTGCCCGCCTCCTCGCCTTACACTTCCATCAGTAGCCTGGTGCAGGGTGCAAAGAAACAACCGGGTACCCTGACATTTGCCTCTGCAGGTAATGGCGCAGTCAACCACCTGGCCGGAGAATGGTTCAAAAGCCAGACGGGTATCGATATTACGCATATACCTTACAAGGGTGATTCTGCTGCGGTATCCGATCTGGTGGCAGGCCGCGTTGACATGGCTTTTCTCAGCATTATCGCAGCAGATCCCCAAATCGCTGCAGGAAAAATGAAGGCGCTGGGCATTGCCAGTAGCGGCCCGTCCCAACTGAAGCCAGACATGCTAACCGTTGCCGACGAGAGTGGTATCGACGGCTTTAGCGCAGAACCCTGGAATGGCGTACTCGGGCCTGCACATATGCCTCCGGAAATTGTCGCAAAACTCAATGCTGCCATCACAGAGGTCATGTCAACCGACCAGGCCAAAGAAAAACTCGCAACGCTAGGGCAGTCTGCCTTCGTCGGCACTGCCGGTCAATTTACCGCTCATATCCGGTCCGAGATGAGGCGCTGGTCCGGTGTGATCAAGAAAGCCAACATAGAACAAGTGGAGTAGACCTATGCAATACATACAACTTGCCCTATTGATTGACGGGCAGTGGATCGACGCAACCAGCAGGGAAACACTTGATGTGATCGACCCGGCAACAGAACAGGTGTTGGGAAAGCTGCCGATGGCAACGCAGCATGACGTGGCCAGCGCCATTGCGGCCGCCGATAAGGCATTTGCCCAATGGCGAGACACCTCTGCCCTGGCCCGCTCGGACATCCTGCGGCAGACAGGTGCCCTGCTGCGACAAAGGCAGGAACAGGTTGCCCGAACCATCACCTATGAGCTGGGCAAACCCCTGGCCGAAGCCATGGGCGAAGTCATTGTCGCTGTGGAAATGTTTGAGTGGGCAGCAGAAGAAGCCCGCCGTCTTTATGGACGAATTATTCCCAGCCGCAATCGTGATATTCGCCAGATGGTCATCCAGGAGCCGGTAGGGCCGGTCGCGGCATTCGCGGGCTGGAACGCCCCAGCCATTACACCCTCGCGCAAGATTGCGGGCGCGCTGGCTGCCGGATGCACCATGGTTATCAAGCCGTCCGAAGAGACGGCCGGCGTCGCGCTTCAAATCGCCCGCGCCGTGGTGGATGCCGGGTTGCCGGCCGGCGTGCTTAATGTCGTATTCGGTGAACCGGGCAGCATTTCGGAACAGTTGATGGCGGCACCGGAAATCAAAATGGTCACCTTTACCGGGTCCACTGCAATAGGTAAACATCTGGCAGCCCTGGCTGCTCCCACCCTCAAGAGACTCACGCTGGAACTGGGCGGACACGCCCCTGTCCTGGTGTTTGACGATTGTGATATTGACGAAGCAGTCAAAAATATTACCGCGGCCAAATTCAGAAATTCCGGCCAGATTTGCACATCGCCCACACGCATCTATGTGCAGGATTCGATTTATGAAGCCTTCATCGCAAAAATGGTCGACGCCGTCAGCAAACTCACGATCGGCAATGGCTTTGACAGCGGCGTAACAATGGGTCCGATGGCCAATCCGCGCAGGCATGCGGCAATGAAGCATCTTATTGATGATGCCGTCGATCAGGGGGCCAGCATCGTTGCCGGAGGCGGGCTGCCCGAGAGCAAAGGCTGGTTTGTCGAACCCACGGTAATCCGGGATTTCAATAATCAGTGTATCGCGGCCAATACCGAACCTTTCGGCCCACTGGCGCTGCTGCGGCCGTTTTCAACGTTCGACGAAGCAATCAGCGAAGCAAATCGCTTGCCCTTTGGACTGGCCTCTTATGTGTACACCCTCAACAGCCGGACAGCCAAACGGGCATCGGACATGATCCAAAGCGGTGTGGTTTGCATTAACCATTGCCAGGCCTCCCTGCCGGAAACGCCGTTCGGCGGGCTCAAAGACAGCGGCCTGGGCAAGGAAGGCGGCATCGAGGGCCTAGAGCAGTTCATCAATACCAAGTACATCAGCCAGCTATAAATAACAATATCAGCGAGGAGACAAATATGAAAATGAGAAAATTGGCAATCGGCATGGCCGCGCTCTGCGGTGGCTACGCAGGCGTTGCAAGCGGCGCCATATCCAATGACGTTGTAAAAATAGGCGTACTGACCGATGTATCCGGCGCCTATTCGGGCAACGTTGGCCCGGGTTCCATTCTGGCTACCAAGATCGCTGTCGAAGAATTTGGCGGCAAGGTCCTGGGCAAACCGATAGAAGTGATTACCGCCGATCATCTGAACAAGGCAGATGTGGGCTCGGCCAAAGCGCGACAGTGGCTGGACCGCGAGAATGTCGATGTGATTACCGAACTGGGCAACAGTGCAGTCGCGCTCTCGGTCATGAACCTGGCAAAGGAAAAAAACAAAATGACCATCGTGACGGGGGCCGGCGCATCGCGCATCACGGGCAAAGACTGTTCGCCGACCAACCTGATGTGGGTCTACGATACTTACGCACTGGCCAAGGTCGGTACCGTGCCGCTGGTGCAGGATGGCGCAAAAAAATGGTATTTCCTGACCGCGGATTACTCATTTGGTCATGCGCTGGAAAGCGATGGCCAGCGCTTTATCAAGGAGAGCGGCGGCCAGGTCGTTGGCAGCACCCGGTACCCTTTCCCCGGCAATGATTTTTCTTCGTTTCTGCTGACGGCACAGCAAAGCCAGGCAGATGCGGTGGCCTTTGCCAGCGCCGGCGCAGATTTGCAAAATGAAATAAAACAGGCCAATGAATTTGGCCTGACCGCCAGCCAGAAAATTGTTGCCATGCTCATGAGCATTACCGATGTGCACGGAGTAGGCCTGCAGGCGGCACAAGGCATGAACTTTGCCGAGACCTTCTACTGGAATATGGACGATGAAACCAGAAAATTTTCCAGCAGGTTCTATAAGGAAATGAAAAAAATGCCAACTGCATTGCAGGCTGGTCAATATTCTGCGGTATTGAACTACCTGCGCGCCGTCGAACAGGCAAAAAGCGATGATGTCGCTGACGTCATCAAAGCCCTGAAAACCATGAAAATACACGATGCCTTTGCCAGAAACGCCTCGTTGCGCGAGGATGGCAAGCTGATACACGACGTGTATCTGGTGTCCGTGAAGAAACCGGAAGAGTCAAAAGAACCCTGGGATTACTACAACATAGAAAAAACGGTTGCGGGCGCCGAGGCGTTCAATCCACTGTCCGAAAGCGAATGTCCGCTGGTCAAGGGGAGTAAATAATCGTGGACAGGCAGTACCAGGTATATGCCCTGAAATATGCGAGCGTCGTGCGCAATGCGGCAGACAACTTTCTGCATAAAGATGCGCACGATGGCCCGATGCCGCTTGATTTTTATTTTTGGATCATTCGCGATGAGCAGCAGATCGTTCTGGTGGACACGGGCTTTAGCCGTTGCTCTGCGCTCGAACGCAACCGCCAGTTTCTGCACGAGCCTGTTGTGTTGCTGGCATCCCTTGGTATTGCGCCGGAGGATATCGACCATATTGTCCTGACGCATCTGCACTACGATCATGCCGGCAACGTGGCGCAGTTTCCCAACGCGACCATTCATTTGCAGGAAGCCGAAATGCACTTTGCCACCGGCAAATGGATGTGCTTTGAAAATTTCCGCCATTTCTTTTCCGCAGATGATATTACACAAGTAATTCGCAAGGTATACGCAGATAAAGTACAGTTTCACGATGGCAATGCCACGCTGCCTGGCGGCATCGAGCTCGTCCGTATTGGTGGCCACACGCCCGGTCTGCAGGCAGTCCGGGTCAATACCGGCAGGGGACCGATCATGCTGGCTTCCGATGCCATGCATTACTATCGCAACTTTACCACTGACAATCCCTTCCCCGCTATTGTCGACGTCACAGAAATGTTGCAGGGCTACCGTACGCTACGCAGCCTGGTGCCATCCGACGATCACCTGATTCCCGGTCACGACCCGTTGGTGGCTGCACGTTACCCATGCGTGGAAACGCACTCCTCCATATTTCGCCTGGATGTCACGCCAGGTTAAGGAAGACTCATGTTATCCGATGAAGATATTATCGCAGCCTGGCCTGCCCAACTGGCAGACAGGGAACATCTGGCCTGGAAAGGCCGGCACCTGAACACATCATTCCTGTTTGCCCTGGGCGAGCGCCGCTATCTGGTTGCCATTCAGGAAGGCCGGATGCGTGTGCGCGACGCCTCGGCAATCACGATGCCCCAATGGGACTTTGCACTGCGCGCCGACGAAAATGTGTGGAATGAATTTTTCCAGCCGATACCCCGACCGGAGTATCACGATCTGCTGGCGATGATGAAATTTCGCCGGCTGGTCATAGAAGGCAATCTTTATGCGTTCATGTCGCATTTGCTGTTTTTCAAGGCACTGTTTGCGCTTTTGCGTTCCACGGAGAAATGATGATGACGGCATCCTTTGACGCAGTAACCGGCAGATATCTCAATATCCAACTCCATGGCAAACCGCATCGCATCTACATCGAAACCGCAGGTCAGGGCATTCCCCTGCTGTGTCTGCATACGGCAGGCGCCGACACGCGACAATACCGGGCTTTGCAAAATGATAAGCAAGTGACCGATCGCTTTCAGGTCATTGCCTTCGATTTGCCATGGCACGGCAAATCTTCACCGCCGCCAGGCTGGCAGGACGAACGCTACCAACTGACCTCATCCCAGTATATCGATACGATTCTGACCGTGATGGACGCCCTGGCGCTTGAGCAACCTTATGTCATGGGCTGCTCTATCGGTGGACGAATCGTCCTGCATCTTGCCCTGCATCATCCGGAAAAGTTTTCCGGCCTGATCGGCCTGCAGTCCGGCGCTCATGTCGATCCCTATTACGATCTGGACTGGTTGCACCGTTCCGATGCGCATGGCGGCGAGGTATGCGCCGGCATCGTCTCCGGACTGGTGGGCCCCTGCAGCCCGGACCGCGAACGCTGGGAAACCTTGTGGCACTATATGCAAAGCGGCCCTGGCGTATTCAAGGGCGATTTGCATTTTTATACGATGGACGGCGATATTCGCGACCAGGTCAGCCAGATCGACACGAGCCAATGCCCGCTCTGGCTGTTGTCGGGCTCTTATGATTATTCCTGCACGCCCGCTGATACTGCCTTGCTGGGCAACACCATTGCTGGCGTCAAATGGCGCATCATGGATGGACTGGGCCATTTCCCAATGAGCGAAGATCCGGCGACGTTCGCAAGCTATTTATATCCCGTCCTTGACGAAATTTATGCAGGGCATCAGAACACAAACGGTTGAACGACTAGTCACGCTGCTGGCCCACTTTCAGACCCAATACGCCGCGCAAAAAGAAAAAGGCTGATGATCAGCCTTTTTCCTTACTTTACTACACGGCAAGACGGATCTGTCCTTAATGCCGCACGCGCATGTGCCCTAGCCCAGG
>NZ_JBQEAU010000171.1:199-6377 GCF_052108595.1 Advenella sp. | reverse complement strand
TGCGAGCAATACCGGCAGCGATGCGCCAGGGTGAACCAACATGCGATGCTTTATGATTTGTTCTGCTGCAACTGCCTGATCACCGCATCGGCCACACCAACTGAAGAGGCCGGATTTTGCCCTGTAATTAGCCTGCCGTCGACAACGATATGCGGCTGCCAATCATCGCCGCTGGTATAGTGGGCGCCATGGTCTTTGAGCATATTCTCAACCAGAAAGGGAACAACATCGGTCAGTCCCACCGCCTCTTCTTCTGCGTTACTGAATCCAGTCACGTTCCTATCGTTAACCAGAAACTGACCCTCAGCCGTTTTCACGTGGCGAAACACAGCGGGAGCATGACAGACAGCGGACACGATCTTGCCACTTGAATAAACGTCTTTGATCAACGCCATGACGTAGCCGTTTTCCGCCAGATCCCATAAGGGCCCATGTCCCCCGGGGAAAAAGACGGCGTCAAATGATCCGGCCTTCACATCGGCCAGACGCTGCGTAGTTGCCAGCACGGACTGTGCCTGCGGATCGTTCTTGAAGCGTTGAGTCGCTGCTGTCTGGGCGTCTGGCTCATCGCTTTTTGGATCCAGCGGCGGCTGTCCGCCCAGCGGAGACGCCAGCGTGATATCGGCGCCACTATCGAGGAACGCATAATAAGGAGCCGCAAATTCTTCCAACCAGAAGCCGGTTGGTTTGCCTGTCGCACCCAGTGTGGCGTGTGAGGTGAGTATCATCAAAATCTTCATCATATTCTCCTGTTGTACCATTCAATAGTAGCATTGCAAAAAACCGAGCCAAAGAGCAATTCATTATCACACGCGCCACGAACAAACAGTGTCAAATTACTGAAAGATGCGCCGCCTACAATGACACCAGCTGCACGGACCGCCTTGCGCACAGACTGGAGCCATCATGAATACGCAATCGACCAACCGCAGACGCGATGCATGCAGTCTGCGGATCAAAAATGACGATATTGTGCTGATCGATCTCGCTGCCAGCGCTCGCGGCATGACACGCACCGATTTTATCGTCGTCGCGGCAAGGGAAGCAGCCCGTAGCGCCTTGCATTCAGGCGCCCCGGTTGCACTCGCGCCCGATGCCAACCATGAGCGCATTCGTTAATAGATTTTTCCCGTTTCACAAGCACTCGGTCAACGCCTACCGAGGTCTTTCACCCCGGCCTGCTCTCCTGCAACTTGCACCACCACCGCTAGCGCACTAACTGGCGTGGGCGATATGAATCCGATACTTGCCAGTGCCAGCACCGGGCAGTCTTTTTTTTGAAGTATATGATTTTTTTTTATCACTTTAAGAGTTTAAAGAACGCGGCGTGGCAGTCCGTCTGATATCGGTGCCTGCTCGTGTTTTGCCTGCTTTTGGTGCATGTAGAAACGAAAGACACAAGTTGCACTTTTTATTACACATTTTCCTGTATTCAAGCCATCAAGAATCTTTCTTACGGTTACCGCCTATCGGCTGTCTACGAGGGCGGTAGTAAGCTTTGTACCATGCACAATCATTTGCTCACGTTGATCGTGGATCCTCTAGCCAGTCGGGCCTTCAACAAGGCAATTGGTCCAGATCAACCGGGAACCCCAACCAAAAAATGAAAATACTGTATACCAACTTTCACACCAGCCCCGGCATTGGGGGCCATACCTCGTACATCACCAGGCTGATCGCCGGGCTTAACCCCGATCACGACATTGCAGTTGCCGTTCCTGCGCAAAGCGCCCTCTTCCGTATTGCAAGTGCAATTGGCGAGGTTCGGGTATACGCACAGGATTACCCCAGCAAACTGCAGCAATTGCCAGCCGCAGCCACCCACCTGTGCGGTATTTTGCGCAAGGGCCAATATGATGTCGTACACGTCAACGGGACTGCGGATCACCGCCTGGTCATGCTTGCCATGCTGGGGCTGCGCCGCAAGCCTGCGATTGTTTTCACCAAACACAATGACCATCCAACAGACTCTGTCGGTTCACAGCTGCGCGCCCGTTTCGGGACAGATCACTGCATTGCCGTATGTGATTTTGTCGCCGATCGACTGGCCGGCGGCCCCTACGATCGAGCCGGCGTCACGACCATTCACAACGGCATCAATACAGACTATTTCAGCGCTCGTAACGGCGGCGATACCCGCTCGATGCGCCAATCCATTCTGGGATTGGCCGACGACTCGCGCATTCTGCTGGGCAGCAACGCCGGTACGACAGAGTACAAGGGCTGGATAGACATGGTGCGCGCGCTGGCGCAATTGGACCCGCGCCGGATCGATCGCCTGCATATTGCGATCGCCGGCCCGCGCGCCCCGCAAAAGCTGCTGGATGAAGTGCAGCAACTGGGCATGACCAGGCACATCAGTTTCGTGGGCGATCTGGACGATGTCCGATCCTTTATCGGCGCCATTGATGTCGGCTTTGTTCTATCCTATCGTGTTGAAACAATATCGTTCGCATGCCGTGAAATGATGGCTATGGGCAAACCGGTAATCGTGACCAGGCAAGGGGGACTTCCGGAAAACATTGACGCCGAAACGGACGGCTGGGTGATCCCGCCGCGCGATCCGCAAGCTTTGGCCGCCTTGCTGGAGCATATCGTTCAGGGTCATTATGATCTGCGCGATATGGGGCGCGCTGCCCGCAGCAAAAGCGAACAGCGTTTCGGTCAGGCAAAATTTATCAGCGCGACAGAAAACGTGTATCGCAAGGCCTTGCAACGCCATGCACGCCCTCAGGCTGCAGCCATTAGCTAGCGTTGTTTCTGACGACGCCACTGCCAGGGCGGCACAGGTTTTTTGTCTTTCCATAAGCCGCGACGCAGGCGTCGGGCCAGATCTTCCGCTTTGTAATAGGCAGTGTCCGTGACATAGTTCCGATAGGCCCATGCGTAGCCACTGGAAACCATCTGCATATTGATATTTTCCTGGTCCAGATAAACGGTGCCAACCACCCGTCCATAGCGGTCGCGTTTACCTGCCTGCACTGTCACGGTCCTGCGATAGACAGCATCAGACAAAAACTTTTTGGCAGCCCGTGCGTATGGCATACCGGATTCCGGTGCGTCAATCTGGGCCAGCCGGATTTTGTGCTGCTGCCTGGCCTTATCCAGGATGGTCAGCGTGTCTCCGTCTGCAACCGCCACTACCCAGCCTTCAAGCCAGGTTGCCGCGAACACCGGCGGTACCGGTGCGATCACGATGATCGCGATCAGCCAACGCAATATTTCAGATGACATCAAGTTCAATCCTGGCAGCCAATTCAATCAACAGGCAGGCTCGTGCCACGGACACATGTGCATCCGTTCTGCCATATTGCCGGCAGCCGCCAGTGATCCGCCAGCCCTGTTGCCCATCGCACAGGCCGATCCGGGTAAATATGTCACTCTGATTCCACTCACCACTGCCCGTAGAACACGCCGGCCTGCTTGTATTTATTCGTCTGCTTGTCCACTTCCTCTTCGGTCACGGTCGTGCGCCGTTTAAGGCCGGCAAACCAGTCCAGCAGCCGCTGTTTCATCTGACGCCTGATCGATTCATACTCGGGGTGGTCCCCCAAATCATTGAATTCGTCCGGATCGTTCTGCAAGTCAAACAACTGGGGTCTCTCTGTACTCCAGTAAACATAACGCCACCGGTCTGTACGCACCGACCACGCCCGGCATTCGCTTGTGGATTTGCCCAACGTCAATCTGGCTTGCCGATAACTGTAATCCAGTTCAGAAAAGACACAATCGCGCCAGGTTACCGACTCGTTATGGACGAGAGGCTGAAGCTGCCGCCCCTCAACCCGATGGGCCGGGATGTGCATGTCCAGCGCCGCCAATATGGTCGGCACGATATCCACGCTTTCCACCAGCCGTGATTCGCGTCGGCCGCGGGTCGCATCGGCCTGCTCGGAAGGATCATAGATGATCAGCGGAACCCGTTGCACGACATCGTAAAATAGTTCCTTCTCGCCAAGCCAGTGATCGCCCAGCAGGTCACCATGATCGGCGGTAATGATGACCAGTGTGTTGTCCATCAGACCCGCAGATTCCATGTAATCGAAAAGCCTGCCCAGATGGTCGTCCAGCTGTTTGATCAGTCCTTGGTAAGCCGGGCGCACCCGCGCCACACACTCATCGCTGGAGAAACTGAGACTTTCCTCCTGCTGGCGATAGGCTTGCACCACCGGGTGCGCATGTTCTTTTTCGTACTCGGTCCGGCGCACGGGCAGGCACTGTTGCGGCGAGTACATTGCATGATACGGAGCCGGCGCCACATAAGGCCAATGCGGCTTGACGTAACTCAAGTGCATCACCCATGGTTTATCGCCGGCCGATTGCATATACGATATGGCGCAATTGGTCATATATGCGGTTTCGGAATGCGCTTCTTTTACCCGGGCAGGAAAATTGACATTGCGCATATGCCAGCCGCTTTGCACCTGGCCCTGGTCATCCTCTACCGCAATGACATAATCGGTCCACGGATCCGGGCTATCGTAGCCCTGCGCTTTCAAATAAGCAGGATAACCGCTTTCTGCCCCGGGTTCATGATGACCGTCATAGCGGTCAAGCTGCACGAAACCGCCTTGTCGCAAGAGCACGCCAAGTTCGCTCTGGCCATCGATGTTCAATCGCTCCAGTCCGTGGTTATCCGGCATCACGTGGGTCTTGCCGGCCAGCACCAGATCAATGTCGCGTGCCTTCAGATACTCGCCCAGGGTCGCTTCGTCAATGGACAACGGCACACGATTCCATGTTGCGCCGTGTGAGGACGGATAGCGACCGGTGTAATAGCTCATCCGCGACGGCCCGCACACCCCCGAGTTGACAAAGGCCTGCTCGAACAGGACGCCCCGCCTGGCAAGGCTGTCAATATGCGTCGTCTGAAGATGGGGATGCCCATAACAACTCAGATGATCGGCCCGAAGTTGATCCGCCATGACGAACAATACGTTTTTTACTTTTGCCATATCTTGTTTACTTGCCTACCTTGAAGCCGGAATCACGAACAACAGGTTCCCATTGCTGTCTGAATGCATCAATCGCCTTGCGTGTCTGTGCGGCATTGGCTTGCACTGGGACAAGATTGACCGAACGGATCTCTTTCTGAACCGTCGCGTCAGCCATGGCTTTACTGATGGCATCGCCCAGATAGGTCACAACTTCATCGTCCATCGAGGACGGCGCAAATACGGCGTTCCAGCCTGTCGCTCGGATATTGATCCCGGCCTCGTGAAACGGCGCGACATCGGGCAGGCTTGCGTCCCGCTTTTCGCTGGAAACGCCCAGCACCTTCACCTTGCCGCCTTTGGCCATGGGTATGAAGGTATCCAGGGTATCGATGGCAACCGGAATATTGGCGCCCGCCAGGTCTGTGAGCAATTGCGATGACCCTTTATAGCCGACAATTTCCGGCTTCAGCCCAAGTTTGTCGGCCAGCATGAGGCCAAAAAAGTGCGGCAGGCTACCTGTTGCCGGCACGCCGATATTGAGCAGCTGCGGATTGGCTTTGGCCCACTGTACGAATTGCTCAACTGAATTGACCTTGCTGGATGCCGGCACGCCGAGCGCAAAACTATATTCGGTGACAAGAGAAACCGGCTTGAAATCCGCTTGCGGATCGTAATTGAGATCAGAAAAAACGATCGGCGCAATCACGGTGACTGCCGGGTTTCCCAGCATCAGAACGTTCGCGCCTTTCTTTGTGTTTTTCAGGTCAGCCGCAGCAATCCTGCCGCCGCCGCCCGGTTTATTTTCCACAATGACGGGCACCCCGATTTCCTTGGCCAGAGCCCTGGCCAGAATCCGAGCCGCGTTATCACTTGCCCCTCCGGGAACATACCCAACCGTCAGTGTGACCGGTTCCGTAAACTTGGGGGTTTGCGCCCATGCTGTCATCGCTGCCGGCAACAGCCCGACAGCCAGAAACCACGGCTTGAAACGTATCATCATCTGAGTCTCCCGATTTTCGTTATGGCCCATGTCGCGCCAGCAACGACAGGCGAGCGCAGCAGCAACAGAGCATTGATAAGCTCATTATTTTAGCTGAATTGGCGGCAGATAACGCGTATGGCACGGGATCATCGGCCAAGGGGGGACGCAATGGAGGACGCACGAAGCACCCCGCGCGGGTTGCTTGTTGCTTGTTGCTTGTTGCTTGTTGCTTGTTGCTTGTTGCTTGTTGCTTGTTGCT
>NZ_JBQEAU010000171.1:0-99 GCF_052108595.1 Advenella sp. | reverse complement strand
TGTTGCCAACAATTTTAGTGAACGGCCTGCCTGGGCGCTCGCCTTAACGGTTGTTCGGCTGTCGACAGGTTCAGAAAATCGCGCAGTTCGTTACGCTGG
>NZ_JBQEAU010000170.1:0-6521 GCF_052108595.1 Advenella sp. | reverse complement strand
TTTCGGTAAAAAGCAGACACTGGAATCAAAGTCACTTTCTTTTCCTGAGTCAACCATTTTGCGAAAGCAAGTTCATTGTCCTGAGAGATTGCCGAATAATCAGCCAGAAGAAAAAAGGTTCCCTGACTACGTATCGGTTTAAACCGGGTATTTTTCAGACCTTCATAGAGAAAATCGTGTTTTTCCTGGTAAAAAGCAGGCAATGTCAGATAGGTTGACGGATCAGCTGTATAAACACCCAGCGCAACTTGCATGGGAGAGCTCACTGTAAACACCATGAACTGATGCACTTTTCGTAATTCAGCAGTCATAACTGCAGGCGCACAGCAATACCCTATTTTCCAGCCAGTCGTATGATAGGTTTTGCCAAATGAAGATATGTGAAAGGTTCGTGCTGCCAAAGCGGGACGGCAACTCAGGCTCAGAAATGGTTTTTCGTCAAAAACAATATGCTCATAGACTTCGTCGGCCAACAAAAGCACGTTAGTGTCAGCAATAATGGTTTCCAGCGCATCCAGGTCGCTAGTAGCCAGTGTAATACCGGTAGGATTGTGAGGGAAATTCAGTATCATCAATCTTGTTTTGGGGGTAATGGCCTCCCCTACCCTGTCCCAATCCACTGAATAACTGCTGTGTTCATCCCCAGGCGCCGCAAGTGGTACAAAAACCGGGACTCCACCGGCAAGACGGATTGCTGGTACATAGGAGTCGTAACTTGGCTCCAGCACAATCACTTCGTCTCCAGAATTGACCACGGCAAGAATTGCTGCCATGAGCGCTTCGGTTGCACCACTGGTAACGGTAACTTCGGTATTCTCGTCATATTGGTGGCCATATAGTGTCGCGACTTTTTTTGCGATATTGCTGCGCAACAACTGGTCACCAGGCATATACGGATACTGATTGTGGCCAGTTTTCATTGCCTGGGTCACCAGATCAGTGAGTTTTGGGTCAGGATCGAAGTCCGGGAAGCCTTGTCCAAGATTTGTTGCCTTGAAATCGGCAGCCATTTTGGTCATAACGGTAAAAATTGTGGTTCCAACTGCGGGAAGTTTTGAGGAAATGCTTGTAATCACTTTTTGCGTCTCTTACTGTATTAATTTTATTAACAGGGCTATAATTCTTATTATGCCTGAATGTCGATGATCTTATACACAAACTATACCTATATATTCACAGCATATTCATCGCGTTATCAACATACTTATCCACAATTGTTCCACGTGGAACAATTTAGATAATGTCTTTTATGTGCTATTGCGTTTAAAATAGCATTCCATAGAATTCCTTTTAATGTTCCACGTGGAACATTTCGCTATTCCTACGATTGAAAGAACAAAATGAACTACCCAGACGAATTTGACGTCATTGTTGTTGGTGGAGGCCACGCCGGTACTGAAGCGGCGCTCGCTGCTGCGCGTTCCGGATCCAAAACTCTCTTATTGACCCATAATATTGAAACTTTGGGGCAAATGTCCTGCAATCCTTCAATTGGCGGAATAGGGAAGGGGCATTTGGTTAAAGAAATTGATGCCTTGGGCGGTGTCATGGCCATTGCTGCGGACGAGGCAGGGATTCAATTCAGAATCCTGAATAGTTCAAAAGGCCCGGCAGTACGGGCGACGCGTGTGCAGGCTGATAGGGTGCTCTATAAACAGGCGATTCGTTCTCGATTGGAAAACCAGCAGAATTTGTGGCTTTTTCAACAAGCGGTAGATGATCTTGTTCTTGAAGGGGATAGGGTGATTGGCGCCAAAACCCAGATTGGGGTGGTGTTTCATTCAAAAACCGTTGTCTTGACCGCCGGAACCTTTCTGAATGGCTTAATCCACGTGGGATTGAATAATTATTCAGCGGGCAGGGCGGGAGATCCCCCTGCGATTAGTCTTGGGCAACGTCTTAAAGAAATGAATCTGCCGCAGGGTCGGCTTAAGACCGGCACGCCACCACGTATCGATGCTCGCAGTATTGATTTCAGTAAATTGGAAGAGCAGCCTGGCGATATAGACCCTGTTCCGGTATTTTCTTATATGGGGTCGGTGCAGATGCATCCGCGCCAGGTGTCGTGCTGGATTACGCACACCAATAGCCGAACGCACGATATTATCCGCAATGGGTTGGATCGTTCCCCCATGTATACGGGCGTGATCGACGGGATAGGGCCAAGGTATTGCCCGTCTATTGAAGATAAAATAAACCGTTTTGCCGACAAAGACTCTCATCAGATATTTCTGGAGCCAGAGGGTCTGCTTACCAATGAAATTTATCCCAACGGGATTTCGACCAGTTTGCCCTTTGATGTGCAGCTGGAATTGATTCACACCCTGCCAGGCCTGGAGCACGCGCACGTGCTGCGCCCTGGCTATGCCATCGAGTATGACTACTTTGATCCACGTGGACTCAAACGCAGTCTTGAAACGAAAGTGATTTCTGGTCTGTTCTTCGCAGGGCAGATAAATGGCACTACCGGCTATGAAGAGGCTGCCGCGCAAGGCTTGCTTGCCGGGCTTAATGCGTCCAGGCAGGCAAAAGGGCTTGAATCGTGGACACCGAAACGCGATGAGGCTTATTTGGGGGTGTTGGTAGACGATTTGGTAACGCGAGGCGTGACCGAGCCGTACCGGATGTTTACCTCACGGGCAGAATATAGACTAAGCCTGCGCGAAGATAATGCGGATTTTCGTTTAACGGAAATAGGGCGGCAGTTAGGGCTGGTCGATGATGCCCGTTGGGACTTCTTCAGTAATAAGCGTGATGCCGTTCAACGGGAGGTCTCCAGGCTGGCTGGCACTCGCGTATCTCCCAGGACATTCAACGCTGATCTATCCGAAAAGCTGCTTGGTACGCGCCTGGAACGGGATTATTCGCTTGCAGATTTGTTGAAACGTCCATCGGTGACCTATGACACTCTGACGAATGCAGCTACCGAAGATGGTTCGGTGCTGGCGCCTGCAGATAACTTGTCTGACGCGGTTAAAGAGCAGGTCGAGATACAGGTAAAGTATGCCGGTTATATTGCCCGTCAGCAGGAAGAAGTAAAGCGTCAGAGTCATCTTGAAGAACAGAAAATCCCCGCTGACCTGGACTACGATGCAGTGGCCAGCCTGTCATTTGAAGTGCGGCAGAAACTGAAAGACACACGCCCCGAGACCGTAGGTCAGGCGCGCAGGATTTCAGGGGTAACCCCGGCCGCTATTTCCATTCTGCTGATCCATCTGAAACGTTTGCAGCTGTCGACAAAAACGCTGCGCAAAACAGCACCCGTGGCAGTTGAAGAATGAGCAGGTGGGCATGAGCGAGCATGACAGAGCAGGGCGGCAAGACCGCATTGCAGATGCAGCCACCAGCCTGGGGCTGTTCATTACCGATACGCAGATCCAGCAGTTGATTGGCTATCAGGATCAGTTATTGCGCTGGAATAAAGTGTATAACCTGACTGCCCTGAGGGACCCGGATAAAGTGCTGATTCAGCATGTTTTTGACAGTTTGTCAGTGATCGGTCCCCTGAGTGACAAGTTTGCCCCAAAGCGGACAATTTCTGTACTGGATGTGGGTTCCGGTGGTGGTCTGCCGGGGGCTGTCATGGCTATAATGAGACCTGACTGGCAGGTATGCTGCGTAGATGCCGTTGAAAAGAAAACGGCGTTTATCCGGCAGGCTGCCGGCGTACTCAAATTGCCCAATCTGGTATCTGAACATGTCCGTATTGAACGAAAGCCATCGGCCCAGGTCGACTTGGTTATTTCGCGGGCGTTTGCCTCACTGGTCGATTTCAGTGAGTGGTCAGGCATGCATGTGGGTAGCGGCGGGCACCTGGTAGCAATGAAAGGGCGGCTGGCATCCGAAGAAGTGTCACAGCTGGAAGAAAAGGGCGCGTGGTCGGTTGCGCAGGTTCAGAAACTGAATGTGCCGGAACTGGATGCTGAGCGTTGTCTTGTATGGTTGCAGCAAGTAGGAAAATATGACAAATGAAATAAAATCACCTCGCGTATTCTGTATTGCAAACCAGAAGGGAGGGGTAGGTAAAACGACGACGGCAACTAATCTGGCTGCCAGTCTGGCGTTACACAAAAAGCGGGTGTTGCTGGTGGATCTGGATCCGCAAGGCAATGCAACCATGGGCAGCGGCATTGATAAAAATAGTTTAAGCTTAAACATTTATCAGGTGCTGATAGGCGAAGCCAGTATCGCTGATGTACGTGTACGCTCGGAAACTGGCGGCTACGATGTTTTGCCCGGCAACCGCGAACTGTCGGGTGCAGACTTCGATCTGTTTGAACTGGAGAACCGCGAGCATCAGTTGAAGAATGCGATCGCCCAGGTCGCTGGCGATTATGATTACGTTCTGATCGATTGTCCGCCCACGCTGTCACTGCTGACCCTGAACGGGCTGGCATGCTCAAATGGCGTCATCATTCCGATGCAGTGCGAATACTTTGCGCTGGAAGGGCTTTCGGACCTGGTCAACACCATCAAGCGGGTGCACAAGAACATTAACCCGGATCTGAAAATGATCTGGTTATTGCGCGTGATGTATGATTCCCGCGTGACATTGCAGCAGCAGGTATCGGAACAGCTGATGGAGCACTTTGGCGACAATGTGTTCAAAGCTGTCATCCCGCGCAATGTACGGCTGGCCGAAGCGCCCAGTCATGGCGTACCCGGCGTCCTGTACGATAAGTCGTCACGCGGCGCCAAGGCCTATCGGGAATTCGGGCTCGAAGTCATCAAGCGCGTCAAAGCAATGGATAAGGAATAACAGAGGAAATCATGGCAACAGCGTCATCGAAAACGGCCAGCAAAACAGCAGCCAAAAGCACCACCAAAACGCCCGCAAAATCAGCTGCAAAAAAGGTATCCCGGGCAGCGCCTGCAGCGGCAAAGAAGGCCAAGGGCCTGGGCCGCGGATTGTCTGCGTTATTGGGCAATGATATCAATGTCATCGAGGACCTGTCCCGTGACGAGGACAAGGGGCCGGAGTTGCCCTCTAGCGTGCCGTTGAATCAGATTCGTGCCGGTAAATACCAGCCCAGAACGCAAATGGACGAGACGGCGCTGAACGAACTGGCCGAATCAGTGCGCAGTCAGGGCATCATGCAGCCGATCCTGATTCGTCCTATTGCCGGCGACCAGCCGGAGAAATACGAAATCATCGCCGGCGAGCGGCGCTTCCGGGCAGCCAAACTGGCCGGCCTTGCCGAAGTGCCGGTGCTGGTGCGCGAGGTAGCCGACGAAAATGCGGCTGTCATGGCGCTGATTGAGAATATTCAGCGCGAAGACCTGAACCCGCTTGAAGAAGCCCAGGGGGTAAAACGGCTGATCGACGACTTTCAGTTCACCCATGAGCAGGCGGCTCAGGCAATTGGACGTTCTCGCTCGCTGACCAGCAACCTGCTGCGTCTGTTGAATCTGGCGCAGCCGGTCCAGAACTTCCTGTTGCAGGGCCAGCTTGACATGGGCCACGCACGGGCGCTGCTGGCCGTGGATTCGGCCACCCAGATCATTCTGGCCAATCAGGTCGTGGCGCGCAAGCTTTCCGTGCGAGAAACCGA
Organism: Advenella sp.; assembly: GCF_052108595.1. Classification (NCBI taxonomy): domain Bacteria; kingdom Pseudomonadati; phylum Pseudomonadota; class Betaproteobacteria; order Burkholderiales; family Alcaligenaceae; genus Advenella; species Advenella sp. Next base: position 969 of record NZ_JBQEAU010000170.1, on the reverse strand, counting down.
GAGGTTGGTCAACAGCGCAGGGCAGAGTAAGGCGCAGCCCAAGCCCAAAGCGGCGAACCGGGATGTGGAACGCCTTGAAGAGGCCCTGTCGGACCACCTGGGTACTCGTGTCAGCCTGAAAATGGGCAGCAAGGACAAGGGCCAGTTGCTGATCGACTTTCATGGCTGGGAGCATCTGAACTCGTTGCTGGAAAAGCAGGGATTGAGCAATATTCTGGAAAGTTGAGGGCGCTGATTTTGCGGACCGATTGCGGCAATTTTCCGACAGTTTGGAAAAAAATCGCGGTAAATCGGGTTAATCATCGCTTTGGTCATAATTAGTACTTGACAGCAAATCGCAAGTACTACATAATCCGTAGTTCTCTTGGTGGAGTGCCCGAGTGGCTAAAGGGGGCAGACTGTAAATCTGTTGGCTTACGCCTACGTTGGTTCGAATCCAACCTCCACCACCAGCCGAATTTGTTCTTTGTGAAGGCTTTTGTTAGTCATTGGCTGCCGGAGTGAGTGATTTGCCCAGATTTGCTGTTTTGCATCTGTGGCAACCGGTCACCCTCCTGCTGTAACAGTGGTGATACTGGTATACGAATATTACCGCCTCAACAATAACAAATTGCGAATGCAGGGAACGTTCCAGGATCCTGCGGGTGTAGCACAATGGTAGTGCAACAGCCTTCCAAGCTGATGATGAGGGTTCGATTCCCTTCACCCGCTCCATCCCGCACCGGTTTCCTAATGTTCAGGCCATATGTACGTTAATTTTTATATGGCCGGGACAAGTTGTTAGAAAGAATTTGCCCATGTGGCTCAGTGGTAGAGCACTCCCTTGGTAAGGGAGAGGTCGCGGGTCCGATTCCCGCCATGGGCACCACAAGCGTTTTAATTATTTATCCAGCCCCAATCTTCAGGAGTCGGTAATGGCAAAAGGTAAGTTTGAACGTACCAAACCACACGTAAACGTAGGTACGATTG
>NZ_JBQEAU010000169.1:0-6838 GCF_052108595.1 Advenella sp. | reverse complement strand
CGCAGCTGTTGGAGGAGGATTTGCTAAAGGCTGGTAAGTATCGTAACGATAGCAAACTAATCCATGTTTATGCTGAAAAGCAGTTCGAAGCGTACGAGTGGTTGCAGGATCTGGGAGTGGTATTCGATAAGGTGTCGTTAAGCGGTAGCCAGTCGGTGCCTCGCAACCACAACGTGGATCCGGTCGCCGTTTTGGAATCGTTGCACGAACATTGTTTGCGCGAAGGCGTAACCTTTCGATCAAATGCGCCTGTCGTGCGGCTATTAACCGAACGGCAAGGGGGAAAAGCAGTCGTGGCCGGCGTCATTTTGGATAGTGGGGAAAAAATCACGACCAACCGGGGGGTTGTGCTCGCCACAGGAGGATTTTCGCGAGCGGCCGATTTAGTCGAACGGTTTGTTCCCCATTTGCGTAATGCGAGGGCGATGGGAGGATACGGGAACACCGGCGACGGTTTACGTATGGCATGGGCCTTGGGCGCCGATCTGAGAGATATGGCGAATGCCAAAGGTACCTTTGGTGCGCCATACGAAGCTCCTGATAAAGCGATTGAAGATGATGTTCCCAGGCTGATCTCTGCTATGTATCGCGGGGCGATCGTGGTCAATAAGCTGGGAAAGCGTTTTGTCAACGAGTCTATCTCTTACAAGAATATCGGCGATCGTTGTCTAGAGCAGCCTGACGCGCTGGCATTCCAGATTTTTGACCAGTCAGTGATGGATCAGTCCGAACCCCTGCCAACTGTTGTGAACTTTAAGGCTGCACTAGAGGCGGGAATGATCAAAGAGGCGGAGTCGATAGAGGAATTGGCTCATAAACTGGATGTGGATCCCGATGTGCTGAAGGAGACCATCGACCGATATAACCGTGCCTGTCAGGGCGAGCGGGCAGATGAGTATGGGCGAAGCTCACTCAGCACCGGATACGGGAAACCGACGCCCGTGATAAAGGGGCCGTTTTATGGTTTTCCATGCACGACGGGACTGACGTCTACGTATTGTGGTTTGCATACTGATGAGAACGCCAGAGTACTCAATGTGTATGACGAGCCAATCAACGGCCTCTATGCGACAGGCGAAATAATGGGGGGCTTTCACGGCGAATCCTATATGAGTGGTTCGTCTCTGGCAAAAGGCTGCATTTTTGGGCGCATCGCGGCACAACATGCCCTGGTCGCCTCTCCGGCGCAAGAGCGATAGGCTGAAGAATATGACCATCCTTGTCACTGCTTCCGAGGCGTATAAGCACCGCCATTATTCAATCCAGAAACCAGGTGAGCTTTTATGAAAATAGCGATTTTCAACAATCATCGTGTCGGCCTTGTCGAAGGTGATCTGATTTATGACGTTACGCAAGCCGTACCCGAGGTGGGTCCCGCATTCCCGCAAGTGTATATGTCGCGTCTGATAGACCAATGGCCGGAAAGACGGGACGATATATTGGCAGCGCGCCAGCGCGCGCAAGGCGTTTCTCTTGAAACAGTCACGCTGTATGCGCCCAATCCTGCCCCGTTGCATGTGGTCGCTGCTCCGGTTAATTATCGAAAGCATATCGGCGAGATCGGCGCTCGCTCAGTCAGCGGCAATTCGTCGGCGGTCGAGCGCGGCTTCTTTCTGAAGGCGTCGTCTTCGGTGAGCGGCCCCGGGGATGGAATCATTCTTCCAAAGAGTTCAGCCCGTCGCTTTGATCACGAATCAGAGTTGGCTGTGATCATCGGCAAGCGAGCCAAAAACATACCGCGTGAACAAGCGCTGGAGTACATTTTCGGTTATTCCTGCCTCATCGACATGACCATGAGGATGGAGCCGGGGGTGGGAGAGGAGGAGCGCGTTGCACGCAAATCCTTCGATACCTTTACGTCAATGGGGCCGTACATTGTGACGGCAGACGAGATCCCGGATCCCGGTGTTCTTGGCAATCGACTTTGGGTGAATGATCAATTGCGTCAGGATTCAAACACCAGTGCGCTTATTCTGGACGTACCCGGCTTGATAGAGTGGGTTTCGTCCGTTATGACGCTGCAACCGGGCGATGTCATCGCAACGGGTACGCCTGAGGGCGTCGGTCCCGTTGTACCGGGCGATCGGGTGCGTATGACCATCGAGAAAATTGGGACCTTGTCCGTGGATGTCAAGGAAGCAGTTGATTTTGCTCCCAAACGTTTTTAGGAGAGCTTGATGCGCTTAGTAAAAACACTGATTATCACGGCGATCTGTATGGTGCCGTACCTGGCGATGGCACCGCATTCGTCAGCTGCCGAGAGCTTTCCGTCTAAACCTGTACATGTCATTGTGCCCTTTCCACCTGGCGGCGGGGTGGATATTGTTGTCAGGGCCGTCGCTGCCGAATTAGACAAAAAATGGGGCCAGCGTGTTGTCGTGGAAAACAAACCGGGTGCAGCCTCCCTTATCGGTGCCGATGCTGTCTCGCATGCGCCGGCAGATGGCTATACGCTTCTTGCCACAATTAACCAGACGGTAACGTCAAACAGATTTTTATTCAAAAATATTCCTTACGATCCGGACAAGAGCTTTGCGCCGATCTCTCTGATGACGCGCAGTGATCAGATTTTACTGGCCAATGTGAATATGCCTGTGAGCTCGCTCAAAGAGTTGGTCTCAAAAGCCTCGTCAGTAAAATCCCCTTTTGCCTATGGTTCTTTTGGTAACGGGAGCCAGCCACATCTTTTGTATGAATTGCTCAAGGTCGAGGAAGGTGTAGATCTGACCCATGTTCCCTACAAAGGGGTTGTCCCGGCGTTGACTGCGTTGGCAGGCGGCGAAATTCAACTGGGCCTGGGTAGCGCCAATGTCGCGGGGGCCTTGATCAAGGCAGGAAGGATAAAGCCCATTGCCGTTGCCGGGGAGAAACGTTCTGAGGTCTACCCAGACGTGCCTACAACGACAGAAGAGGGTTTCCCAGGGCTTCAAGCCAGTGTCTGGTATGCCTTGTTTGCTCCAGCAGGAACGCCAGCACCCATTGTCGACAAGATCTCCACAGACGTTGCCAGTATTTTGAAGACGCCTGCATTTACAGAGAAACATCTGACGCCGCGCGGACTGGATCTTGTGGCTGGGGGCCCCGAAGAACTGGCAGCGGAAATACAGAAGGATGTAAAGCTGACTGAGGCGATGGTCCGGGCGGCTGGTGTGAAACCGGAATAGAACGGTGTTCATTGACTCGATAGGAAAAAATATGCATTCAGACACGCTGACGCCAGATTTTGAAACCACGCAAAACCTGGATGAACTTCATTTGAAGCTGGAAGAGATCAACGTAAAAAACGGCTGGAATAAGCCGACGCCATCGCTCTATCCAGAGCCCAGGCAAAAGTACGTGCCGGCGCATTGGCGCTATGCTGATGCGCGGGCTGCGCTGCACGCGGCGGGCCGGCTTGTAGGGACCGAATGGGCCGAGCGGCGCAATCTCATCCTGGCCAATCCGATAGAGGGTAACGACTACCCCACCGTGACGACCATGGTGGCGGCATACCAGATGGTCAAGTCCGGGGAAAAGGCCCGCAGCCACCGGCACACCCCGAATGCCATGCGCATTATTATGGAGTCGACTTCGCCCGCCTATACAATCGTCTCCGGCGTCAATGTGCCTATGGAGCCAGGCGATGTCCTGTTGACACCTAATTGGCACTATCACGGCCATGATAACCGCAGCGATACGGACGCCTATTGGATCGATATTCTGGATGCACCCACTGTCCAGTTGCTGGGTCCCATGTTCTTCGAGCATCATCCAGACGCCGTAGAAAAAACCGAGACGGTCGACCCGGACAGCCCGATGAGGTTTGCATTTCGCGATTATCGGCCGCAGTTGCTCGCCCAATCGGAAACCGTGTCTGGCGTGCGCATGCTTGCGCTGGGAGAAGGCATGGTGGAAACATTTGATCGCACGGCCATCGGGCTTGCTGCGGGAACAGTCTGGAAACAGCCAAGGAAAACTGCCAGCGACATACTTGTCGTCGTCGAAGGGGGAGGAGCTTCATCCGTTGGCGGCCATCAGTTTACCTGGGCACGCGGCGACGTGATCGCCGTACCCAGCTGGATCGCTCAGGAACATCGCGCCACGCAAGACGCCATTTTAATCCGCGTGTCGGATACGCCATTATTGCAAGCGCTGAACTGGGCCCGGGAAGAGAAATGAACATGACCGTTACCGGGCAACTCGCCGATTTCGCGTTATCTGTTACGTGTGATGACTTGCCGCCGTCGACGGTCCGAGCGTCAAAACTATTGATGCTGGATACGATCGGATGCGCCATCGGGGCGTTGGTGACGGACGAGGGACGCGCAGTATGCGCTATCGCTCAGTCATCGGGAGGCGAAGGCAGTGCCTCGGTGCTCGGTACTCGGCTCAAGGTACCCATGCAAACCGCCGCTTGGGCCAATGGTCGGCTGGGCAATATTCTGGATATGGATGAGTGCTACAAGGTTCAGGGGCATCACGCCCAGGCCAGTCTGGCGGCGGCGCTGGCCCTGGCCGAGTCGGGAGGCAGAGATGGCAAGTCTTTACTGAGCGCATTTACCATGGGGTTTGAAACAGGTGTCAGACTGGGAAATTTTCTGAGTCCCCGGGTCACGATAGACGAAAATGGGCGTACGAAAGGCTGGACCGGTCTTGTCGGGCCCGGCCAGGGGGTGCTGGCCGCATGCACGGCGACTGCACGTTTGGCGGGCTTGAGCCGCCAGGCTCTGGCCGATGCGTATGGTAATTGTGCGCAATATATGGTCGGCAGAGACTGGTCGCGTCAATGGGGGCGCGATGAAAATCTGGGGACGATGAAGTATGCCGATACCGGATGGAATGCGCAAGGCGGCATGATGGCGGCATGGCACGCAAGGGAAGGGGTGCGAGGCGTCAGCGATATTTTTGATACCGATAGCTACGCGCAGGTATTTAAGGGTGTCATCCTTGATCGCGACGCCATGCTGCGGGGCATGGGAAGCGAGTGGTATCTGCCCGAAACGTCCATTAAATTCTGGCCGTGCTGCCGTTGGATTCACTATGCCCTTACTGCATTTTCCGACGTTGTCCGGAAAAATGGTTTGAGGCTGGAGGACATCGAGCACGTTGACTTGCGCTCTTTTCCGATGATTCCTTATCCCCGTTTCTCCTTGCAAAGCAGTCCGCCAAATCTGGTGGCGGCCACCTTCAGTTTTGCGCACGCTGCCGCCATGGTGGCGCTGGGTGTACCGGCGGGACCTGCATGGTTTACCAAAGACAACCTATCGGGAGACATGGCGACTGCGATGCGCGCGCGCATTACGCTGAGTATCGATGAACGCGGCTACGATCCCGCTACCTGGGGACTCGACGAGGGCGTGTTGCGCGTTCCGTCCAGCGCCCTGATCCATGCCGGTGGCAGGCAGTTCGAAGCATTCTCCGACTTTGCGCTCGGAGATAGCTGGGCAGGCGCGCCACACTTCGATGAGGCAGATATTACCGCAAAATTCCGCCGCCTGATACAGGCAGGCGCGTCTGCTTCGGACAAAAGCGAGGACTTGATCGACCAAGTCATTCACGCCGTGTTGAATATTGATCAGTTGGAAGACGTACGAGATTTGACTCATTTGCTGCGGAATTTGGCGCCCTCCGCAGAACGAGATGCCATTTCCCTCGCGAATGCCCAGCAGTGATCCAACATCCAGAAAAGGAACGACTCATGCATTATTCACGTTATATGCTCATGCCCTTCTTGGTGGGATGCAGTATTGCCAATGTCATGCCGCAGGCGCAGGCCGATGAGCGTTTTCCAAACCAGCCCATCAAGATCGTCGTCGGGGCAGCGCCAGGCGGACTGGTAGACCTGGCGACTCGCAAAGTGGCGGAAATAGCCAGAGCATCGTTAAATGATGTGCCCATCATTATCGAAAACAAGCTCGGCGCGATGGGGACAATTGCCTTGCAACAAGTGCTCGGCAGCAAGCCGGATGGATATACGCTGGCATCCATTTCTACCAGTCCTGTCCTGATCGCCCCGCTTACTTCCAAAAATGTGAAGTATGACGCACTTAAGGATGTACGGTATCTTGTGAATTTGGTGGGGCCTTCGCAGGCACTTCTGGTTCGCGCAGATTCAAAGTATCAAACGCTGGAAGATCTTGTAAAAGATGCCAAGGCATGCCCGGGGGAAATTACTTACGCAACATACGGAGCATCTGATGCGGGGGGATTTGGCGTGCAAGTAATGGGCAAACAGATGGGAGCGGTGTTTAATAAAATTCCTTATCAAGGTTCGGCACAGCAGGTCATGGCCCTGCTGGCTGGCGAGGTGCAATTTACCGTGACATCCAATTATATGAATGAGGTGCGCAATGGCAGGATGCGTCCTCTGGCGTTGCTGGACAAACAGCGTTTTGAGCCGATAGCGGACGTACCGACATTCAAGGATCTTGGCGTCGATTTTGAGTTTCCGTGGATCACCGGTTTGGCCATGTCTCCCAAGGTGCCGGAAGACCGGGTAAAGACACTGGAGGCCGCGTTTCTTAAGGCAGCAAAAAGCGAAGAGTTCAAAGCCTTTATGAAGGAACGGGATGTGCCCCTTTATGTTCTCTCTTCTGCCGAAACACGAAAGCAAATGGAAGCTTATTTTCAAGACTTCACTGAGATTGTGAAAGAGTTCGGCGAGCAATGATGCCGACAGCAAGTCAATGCTCTTTACCGCCTATTTTTGGTGAACCATGAACAAATGTCATGCGATAACGGTCTCGTCCGATGGATCCCTGTGTCTCGTCAGGCAAAGTATTCCTGCACCAGAGGAGAACGAGGTTCTGATTCGTGTATATACGGCAGGTGTGAACAGGGGCGATATCAAGCAGAAATA
>NZ_JBQEAU010000168.1:0-6851 GCF_052108595.1 Advenella sp. | reverse complement strand
GTAACCGTATTGCCAGCGGGCGCTGGCTGGATCCCGATGCCGCCGAAGTCTCGTTCGAAGATGATATTGCCGGCCAGCTTGGTGTAAAACTGAATGATGAAGTGACCTTCGATGTGGCCGGCGAGCTGGTGACCGCCCGGGTGACCAGCCTGAGAACCGTGAAATGGGACTCCATGCAAGTCAATTTTTTTGCCATTCTCTCGCCTGCCGTATTGCAGGATAAGCCGGCGACCTGGATTACGGCTTTTCATTTGCCGGAACAGCAGGCCGCATTTACTCAGGAAGTCGTCAGCCAATTTCCGAACATCACGGTATTCGATGTGTCGGGTATCTTGCGCCAGTTACAGACCATTCTCGATAGCGTGGCGGCGGCGGTGCAGTTTCTTTTTGTCTTTACGCTGGCCGCCGGCGTTGTCGTGCTCAGTACTGCGTTTCTCTCTACCCAGGATGAACGGATGTACGAAGCGAGCCTGTTACGGGCCATGGGCGCCACTTCGCGGCAACTGGATCAGGCTCAGCGCAGCGAACTGATCGTGATTGGCGTGGTGTCGGGAACGCTGGCTGCAGCCTTCGCAATACTGATTGCGCAACTGCTGGCGGTGCAGGTGTTTGACATCACGCTCACCACCGGTATCATGCCATGGATAAGCGGAATCATATTGGGGATCATCGCGTCATGGGCAGGGGGTAAAATGGCCTTGCGTGCTGTAAAAAATACGCCCCCGCTACTCATTTTACGGAGTGCCGACTAATGGCAAGACTATTGAACATAGTGGAAAACCTGGACACCACAACGACCTTTTATGACCAGATCGGCGGCGAGGCTGGTTTGCATGCCCTGGTGGAACGCTTCTATGATCTGATGGATATTGAAGAGGATTTCAAGGCCCTGCGCGCTGTCCATGGAGATTCGCTTGAACATGCACGCGAAAAGCTGTTCCTGTTTCTGAGCGGCTATTTGGGTGGGCCCGACCGGTATATTGAAAAATTCGGCCATCCCATGTTGCGGGCCCGGCATCTGCCGTTTGCCATTGGCATCCAGGAGCGTGATGAATGGGTCGCCTGCATGGGGCGCGCCATGATCGATTGCAACGTACCGGCGCCGCTGCAGGAGCATTTGCTGCATTCGTTCTTTGGCGTTGCCGACTGGATGCGGAACAAAGATGGCTGATCCCGATTTGCACAGTACCCACCGGCCGGTACGCCAGATGCATCATGGCATCAGGGTTCACCCCGATTTTCCTATTCCGGCTCGCATTGAAATTTTCACGCCCCGGACCTGGGGCGATAAAGCGACCAAGGTCTCGGATGGGGGGCGCAATACCGCCTGGTATCTTTCCACGCCCTGGGGGCAAGCCGTATTGCGTCATTATCATCGCGGGGGCCTGATCAGCCGGTTTGTTGACGAACGCTATTTATGGGTCTCCGAGGAAACCACTCGCTCGTTTGCCGAGTTTGCGCTCCTGAACGAGCTGCATGCCCAGGGCCTGCCTGTGCCGCGAGCCATGGCCGCTTCATATCAGCGACGCGGCGTCACTTACCGTGCTGCCATCATGACCGAGAGATTGCATAATACCGTGTCCCTGGCGCAGGCAATCGGCCAGGCAGGGCCAGCCAGTATCAAACTGGTCGAGCCTGTGTGCGCCGCCATTCGCCAGCTGCATGATGCCAATGTCTATCACGCTGATCTGAACGCGCACAATATTCTGGTGGATGACGCGCAGAAAATCTGGCTGATCGACTTTGACAAGTCATCACGCCGGACCATGACCAGAACACTGCGCGAGCAGTCACTTGAACGCCTGGGCCGCTCGCTGCAAAAGCTGCTCGGAGAGCAGGGCGTCATTTTTTCGGGACAGCTGCAACAGCAATATCAGCAAAGCTGAAAAAATCGGTGACCCAGGAGAAAAATGCCTTTATTATTTCTTTTTTTTCTAACCTGATTTGGGGAAACCGAAATGAAACCGTCCTCTGTCCGTAGCCTTGTTCTCGCGCTGTCCCTGGCCTGCACCGCAAATGTCGTTCATGCTGCCGGAGAAAAGGTGCTCAATGTCTACAACTGGGCTGAATACAGCGCACCGGACACGATTCCGGGTTTCGAAAAGCAAAGCGGCATCAAGGTGCGCTATGACACTTATGATACCAACGACATTTTGCAGGCCAAGCTGCTTACCGGAAAGTCCGGCTATGACGTGGTTGTGCCGTCAACCCATTATGCCTCGCGCCAGATCGAAGGTGGTCTGTTCCAGAAACTGGACAGATCAAAAATACCCAACTGGAAAAATCTTGACCCGGCCATCATGGAACTGGTTGCACAGGTGGATCCGGGCAATCAGTATCTGGTGCCCTGGGGCTACGGGACCAACGGTATCGGCCTGAACGTGACCAAGGCCAAAGCCGCCCTGGGCGACGGCGCGGAACTGGGCAAGTGGGAAACGCTGTTCGATCCGGAAAATGCCAAAAAACTGCAGTCTTGCGGCATTTCCATTCTGGATGAGGCTGCGCAGGTATTTCCTGCGGTCTTGCATTATCTGGGCAAGGATCCCAATAGCGACAAGCCCGAAGATTACCAGGCGGCCCTGGACGTTCTGAAAAAAATCCGGCCTTATATCCGCCAGTTCAGTTCATCGGGTTATATCGATGAACTGGCCTCGGGCGACCTGTGCATGGTGTATGGCTTTTCCGGCGATGTCATGATCGCAGCCAGCCGCGCCAAGCAAGCCAAGAAAGAGTACGTGATCGACTATTACATCCCGGCTGGCGGGGCGCCCGCATGGTTTGATACCATGGCCGTGCCCAAGGACGCACCCCATCCGGAAAACGCCATGGCGTTCATCAATTACATTGAAGAGCCCAAGGTACATGCGGACATTACCAACAATATGTTCTATCCCAATGCCAACAAGGCGGCACGCGAATTCGTCAACAAGGAAATCGCCGACAATCCCATGATCTACCCCGGTGCCGAGGTGGCCAAGACCTTGTTTGTGATCAAAGCCCAGCCGATGAAAATTGCCCGCCTGCAGACCCGCTTATGGGCCGAACTCAAGGCAGGGAAATAAAATGGCCGAGCGGCATTTGTCGGTGGCAACCAGCGATGTGGATGAATTCGTCAAGCTGGTTGATGTCGTCAAGATTTTCGGTGATACCGTTGCCGTGCAGTCGGTCAATCTGACTGTGCGGCGCAACGAGATTTTTGCGTTGCTGGGCAGTTCTGGTTGCGGCAAGTCAACCCTGCTGCGCATGCTGGCCGGTTTTGAAGCGCCAACCTCGGGCAAGATCCTGCTGGACGGGACCGATTTGACCGGTATCGCGCCGTATAAGCGTCCGGTCAATATGATGTTCCAGTCGTATGCGCTGTTTCCCCATATGACCGTAGAAGCCAACGTGGCCTACGGGTTGAAGCAAGAAGGCGTTGATCGCCAGGAAATCCATGATCGCGTGTTCGCTGCCCTGGACCTGGTGCAAATGGCAGGCTATTCGCGGCGCAAGCCTTCACAATTGTCGGGCGGACAGCAGCAGCGTGTGGCGCTGGCGCGCAGTCTGGTCAAGCGGCCCAAGCTGTTGCTGCTTGATGAGCCCATGTCGGCGCTGGACAAACAGATCCGCCAGAAGACGCAAATTGAACTGGTGCGAATTCTTGATCAGGTCGGCGTGACCTGTGTCATGGTGACCCATGACCAGGAAGAGGCCATGACCATGGCCAACCGCATTGCGGTCATGACCGAGGGTCAGATTGTGCAAACCGGCACCCCGCAGGAAGTCTATATGTTTCCGAATTCGCGCTTTGTCGCCGGGTTCATCGGGTCGACCAATATCTTTACTGGCACGATCGTGGTCGATGAACCGGACCATATCGTGATCGAAAGCGATGAGCTGATGCGTCCCCTGTTTGTCAATCATGGGGTGAGTGAGCCGCTGGGCATGGAAGTGTTCGTATCGATTCGTCCCGAGCAGATTCGCGTGCTGATTGATCAGCCCGATGATGAAACCAATATCGGACATGGTATTGTCACGCACGTGGCCTGGATGGGTAGTTATACGCTCTATCAGATCCGTCTGGACGCGGGCAAGATCATTGAGGCCAGCGTGCCTGGCATTGAACTGGCGCAGGAAAATGCCCCCGGCATTGACGATGAGGTCTTTGTAACCTGGGGGCCAGACAGCGCAACGGTGCTGCCGTCATGAAACCGTTGCACTCGCTGCGCAACTATCGCCCCGATCAGCGTGCGTGGGCCATTTTGCCGCCGTATATCTGGCTGGTGCTCTGTTTGCTGGTGCCATTTTTCATTGTTCTGAAAATCAGCTTTTCAGAATCCACGTTTGGTATTCCTCCCTATGAACCGCTGGTACAGATCGAGGAGGAGGTACTGAGGTTGTCCCTGCATTTTGAGGGATATCTGCTGCTTTTGACCGATCCGCTATTTATCGGTGCCTACCTCAAATCGCTGAAAATGGCGTTGGTAACCACCTTGTGGTGTGTGCTTATCGGCTATCCGATGGCATACTATATCGCCCGCTCGGCGCCGCGCCAGCGCAACTTGCTGCTGCTGGCCGTCATCCTGCCTTTCTGGACCTCGCTGCTGTTGCGTGTATATGCCTGGATCGGCATTTTGCGCAACGAAGGCTTGTTGAACCAGTTTCTTATGTGGACCGGCATCACCTCGACGCCCATAGAGATCTATCGCACCGATATGGCGGTCTATATCGGTCTGGTGTACACCTATCTACCGTTTTTTATCCTGCCGCTGTACACCAACCTGGTCAAGATGGACCGGCGCCTTTTGCAGGCAGCCTATGATCTTGGCGCCCGTCCCTGGAAGGCATTTTTCACCATTACGCTGCCGCTGTCGGTTCCCGGGGTGATCGCCGGCGCCATGCTGGTCTTCATTCCGACGGTGGGCGAGTATGTCATTCCCGAACTGCTGGGAGGAACCAACACATACATGATGGGTCGCCTGATGTGGGATCAGTACTTTACCGACACCAACTGGCCGGTGGCTGCTGCGGTGGCCGTGACCATGACGATTTTCCTGCTTATCCCGCTTGTGATATTTCAGTACAGTCAGGCCAGGGCCCTGAAAGGACGGGACGCATGAAACAGGAAAATATCTGGCTCAAATGGCTGTTTCTGGGAGCAGGCCTGCTGTTTCTGTATATTCCCATTCTCAGCCTGATTGTTTTCTCGTTCAATGAATCGGCGCTGGCCTCCAGCTGGTCGGGCTTCTCGCTACGCTGGTACCAGAGCCTGTCGCAGGATCGTGCCCTGCTCAGTGCTGCCTGGCTGTCGCTGCGTATTGCGTTTTTGACGGCGACCGCAGCGGTGATCATCGGTACCTGGGCCGGTTATGTGCTGGCGCGCAAGGGTCCGTTCCGGGGATTTGGCCTGTACATCGGCATGTTGAATGCGCCGCTGGTTATTCCAGATGTCATTTTGGGTATTTCACTGCTGTTGATGATTATCGAAATCCGTAACATTACCGGTTTTCCCGAAAGCAATGGTATTTTCACCATCTGGCTGGGCCATGTTACGCTGTGTGTAGCGTATGTGTCGGTGGTCATTCAGTCGCGTGTACGCGAACTGGACCGCTCGCTGGAAGAAGCGGCGCTGGACCTGGGCGCACCCCCATTGCGGGTGTTCTTTACCATCACGCTGCCGCTGATCGTCCCCGCACTGGTGTCGGCCTGGCTGCTTGCCTTCACATTGTCCCTGGATGATGTGGTTATTGCCTCCTTCCTGAATGGTCCGGGCTATACTACCTTACCAATCGAAGTCTTTTCGCGCGTGCGGCTTGGCATAAAACCGGAAGTCAACGCGCTGGCAACGCTGATGATCCTGCTTGTTGGGGCATTCGTGATTGTTGCCAATTATTTTCAGGGACGTGCAAAGCAATGAGTGTAATACGCCAATACGGGCTGAAACGGTGCAGCACTTGCGTCAAAGCGCGCAAGTGGCTGCAGGAGCGGGGCGAGCAGGTTGAGTTTAGCGATTATCGCGAAGAGCCGGCAGATAGCGCGCTGCTAAAGACTTGGGCCGCTGCCGCAGGCGGGGCGCAATTGATGATCAATCGCAATTCTCAGACTTGGCGTGGTTTGCCCGAAGATCGCAAAACGCCCGCTACCGAACAGCAATGGCTGGCGCTGGCCGCAGAATTTCCTTCACTGATCAAGCGCCCGGTCACAATGTTTGCCGACGGCGCGACCACATTCGGGTTTGCAGAAAGCACTTTTGCTGCCCATCTTTCGTAACAGGCAGAATCATGGAACTGAAGTCACAGGAACAATTGAAACGCGACGTAGCGCAGGCTGCCGTTGGATACATCAGGCCTTTTTTTGGTGCCGACGCTGTGATCGGTGTGGGCACAGGTTCTACGGCCGATCTTTTCATTGATGAGCTGGCAAAATACAAAAAAGAATTTGCCGGCGCCGTTGCCAGTTCGCAGCGCAGTGCAGCGCGTTTGCGCGAGCAGGGCGTGCGGGTACTGGATTTGGCCGAAACCAACAAACCGTTGCCGGTCTACGTGGATGGTGCCGATGAAATCAACCCCTTGCTGCAGATGGTCAAGGGCGGTGGCGGGGCGCATACCCGAGAAAAAATCGTGGCTGCTGCGTCTGAACGATTTGTCTGCATCGTGGATGAGACAAAATGCGTGGATCTGCTGGGCAGCTTTGCCATACCGCTTGAGGTGATTCCCATGGCCGTACCTATTGTGATGCGAAAAATAGCGGCACTGGGCGCTACCGCGACCGTGCGTGCTGGTTTTATTACGGATAATGGCAATCCGATACTTGATGTTGCAGGTATGCGCCTTGCCGATGCCCGCGAGATGGAAACGACCATGAACGCGATT